>NZ_AUIZ01000004.1:0-217899 GCF_000423965.1 Butyrivibrio sp. VCB2001
TGGGCTTATCAGATGAAGGCTTATTCACAGCGGTTAAAACAAGAACGTATCTTCCAGAGCATGTCTAGAAAAGGTAATTGCCTTGATAATTCAATAATGGAAAACTTCTTCGGACTGCTAAAGCAAGAAATCTATTATGGAGTAGTTTATTATAGTTACGAAGAATTGAAAGCTGAAATAGAGCGATATATAAAGTATTACAACGAACAAAGAATTAAAGAGAAACTAGGATGGATGAGTCCTGTCCAGTATAGACTCAACCTCTTGGCTGCATAAAAACAGCGTAGCAGCCATAAAACTGCTACGCTTAAAAGTCTAACTTTTGGGGGTCACCTCAGATCGACTGCTTTTCTTATTTAGCTCTTAAGCTCTGCCTTATTTTCATACATGCTCTTGTCCGCTCTCTTAAAGACGGCTGCCACATTTTTGTCTCTGGCAAATCTGGAGGCTCCGGCTGCGATCACGACCTTACCTGTGGTCATGTTCTTTTGATTGATCTTAGCGATCTTTTCCATATTTGCTTCCAGATTGTCATAGTCTTCTCCGTCTACTACAACAGCGAACTCGTCTCCTCCAAGCCTGAATACCGGGCTGTGGGTAAAGGTCTTGCAGATGATCTTGCATCCGTCCTTGATATATCTGTCACCGGCCTGATGTCCTTTGGTATCATTTATGATCTTAAGGTTATTGAGATCAAAGACTGCAATGGCAAATTCAGGACATGACCCTTCATCTATCTGATTATTGATGGCCTCTTCCATATCCAGGTAGGCATGCTTATTCTTTACTCCTGTAAGCTCATCGATGTTGGCTTCTTCCCTTGCAGCCATCAGATTGAAGTTATATTCCTGTTCCTTCCTGGTCTCCTTATCAACATTCAAAATTCCCATAATGATGCGGTCTTCGGAATTCTCATGGATAAGGTTTGCTCTTATCTGGACGTATACAGGCTTTTTATTTATCATCAGCCTGTAATTAAGTGTAAAGATACCGTCTTCCTCTATGTGCTTTAGTACATTCTCCTTATTGAGCCTGCTTCTAAAGAGCGCATAATCATCCTCGAAGATGACCCTTTCACCAGCCTTTACGGCCTTATTGAAAAAGTCAGGTCCCTGTTCAGGAGTACCTAAAGTTGTGTAGAATTCCTTGGAGCTGTACAACGCGTATTCATCTGTCGCAGGATCAATGATGTAGATAGCCATATAATCTCCGGAAAGAGCACTGATTCTTGAATATATAAGACTCTCCTCCCTGAGCTTTTCGATGGCTTCCTTCTGTTTCATCTGGGCATCAACATTGTTAACACCAATAATGATCTCATTCTTCCTGTTTCTTATCGCAACAATCTTCATGTTAACATAAACAGGTTCACCATCTCTCATAAGCCTGTAGGTATGTGTAAAAGTGCCGTTCTCCTTAAGGCTCTTTTCGATGTACTCCTTGTTGAAAACATTGAAGAACTCATCGATATCATCCTTATAGAGCTGTTTCTGGGCATCCTTCCTGCATTCTTCAAAGAAGTTATTGCCGTGTCTTTCCACAGTTATTTCACTGTTATAACCATCAGGTGCATACTCTATGAAGTCGCCTGTATCCATCTTTACAAAGTACATATTTACATAGTCCTCAGAAAGAGCACGGGCAACGTAATTGTAGGTAAGGCCTGTATCAGCTTTAGAGCCATCAGAAACAGACAGTATAACAATTGCAACTGCACTGTCACCTGTAATAGGATTGACGGCAACTCTTCTCATGAACAGCTGAATACTTCTGCCATCTTCTGTTATATCATCAATAAAGGTTCTTTTTCCCTCTATAGCACACTGAACGATCGCATTAAGAGTATAATTTCCCGGAATGTTCTCATATTTTCCGACATTAAATGTTCTTCTATCAAGACGTCCCGGGAAGGAATTTTCAAAGAACTTCTTGAAGGATTCATTACATCTGCAAATTGATAAGGTCTTTTCCCCAACCTCTACCAGTACCATTGGCATGGTATCAAAGTAATTGGACAGCTTATCGTCATCCGACTTGGAGATTGACAGATCGTAGAGATTGACATTACCAATCTGAGCATAGTAATCCGTCTCTGCAGGATTTTCGAACATCTCTGCACTTATTGTCACTCTCTTTTCGAATATCTCATCCAGTGAGAGCGGTTTTGCAAATAAGAAGCCCTGTAGCTTCGTACAGCCGATTTCCTTAAGGAACTCCGCCTGTTTCTCAGTCTCCACACCCTCGGCGATAGTCTCAAGTCCAAGAGCCATAGCCATTCTTACAATCTCTGTGACTATGATCCTTCCACTCCTGCTCTCATCAATCTGGCTCACAAAGAGCATATCCAGCTTAATAAGGTCAAATGGGATCTTCAGCAAAATTACAGGTGATGAATATCCACTGCCGTAGTCATCCATCCACACAGTAAATCCAAGCTCTTTAAACCTTTTTATCTGAACGGTCATGTAATCAATGTCGTCTGCCAGGGCACTTTCAGTAATCTCAATGATCAGCTTATCCCTGCCAAGACCTGATTTATCGACACGGCTTCTTATTTCCTCCACAAGATCGCAGGTATAGAAATCGGATCTGGAGAAATTGACAGACTCAGGCACCACGTAAACTCCGTGTGCCATCTGCCCCGTCATTTTTTCAAGAACTTTATCAACCATGTAAAGGTCAAGCTTATATACACTGTTAGCTTCCTCAAGCACAGGGATAAAGTCCTGCGGGCTTATCATGCCTTTCTCGGGATCGATCCATCTTGCAAGAGCCTCTTCATTACAGATATGATCGTTGGCTGCTCTGAAAATAGGCTGATGGTAAACCTGTATCCATTCTTCTTCCAGAGCCCTGTCCAGGTTCTCCACGATATAGCGCTGCTTATCAAGGGCTGCGATCATGGCCTTATCGAAGTAATAAATATGGGCATCATAAGTCTTCTTGTCAGAATCACAGGCAAGCTTGGCCCTGTCACAGGCTGCACTTATGGTGACATCATCGCTGTCATAGTAATAGACACCGACTCTAAGAGGCATTGTTTTGCCGCCGTTGATATTCTTGGACTGTTCGATGATAGTCTGGCAGACATCCTCTACTCCCTCAGAATCCGTGTAGACGCAGAAGTGATCCGCGCTGAACCTACTGCAGTTATTGCTGCTGAAATGATCTATAAGGATTCTTGAAAAAGCTACCAGAAAACGGTCTCCCTCTTCCATGCCGTATTTCTGGTTGTAGCTCTTCATGCCATTAAAATCAAGGAACAGGATAACAGGTGTTCTGCCACTTTCTCTCATGACCCTGCAGCCTTCATTCGCAAGCTCAAAGTAGTTTGTCATTGAAGGGAAGCCCGTCAGATAGTCATAGCTTAAGGTTCTGTTTGCACTCCTATCCATGATGGCAATGCTAAGTGCTGATGCTATACTTCCATCTTCTTTAAATTCCGAACTTTCAACAAATGGGCCGTGGTCCGTGTACCAGCACATCTCAAGCCTTGTGCCGTCTTCTTTGTAGATATGTCTTCCATAGGAGTGAATTATCCTGTACTCACCATGAATCTTGGATCTATAGATTACATCGAAGGGGTCATCATCTTCCAAAAACCTATGAGAAGCATCAGCAATAAACGCCACATCGTCGGGATGAATATCCCTGAACATGTCGTTATCCATCAGATCATAGGTGTCCTGTTTGTTTTCATATCCGTAAAAGTCCAGGAATCCCTTAGATAATAGAATGGTCACCAGACGCTTGTTTATATACTGATATACAGCAAAAGGTACGCTGGTGCTCTCCAATATTTTGAATGTCGTGTTGTCGTACTGATACTTTTTCACTAAAACCCCTCCGACATTTAGATGCACATCATTATCTATATTACATTTTATCACAAACGGTAAACGGGTGACAAAAATTATGTAATAAACTTATTTAAGTCGTCTTAACATGGAAACAGGGAGCGCCATGATGGCGTTCCCTGTTTCCTAAGAGAGAGAGAAAATTATGATTAAGAAGTGTTCGGGAAATCGTAATCAATTTCTCTGCTGAGTTAAAACTCAGTCATCTATATCAAAGCTGATGATCTGACCGGAAGCTACTTCTATCTCATATTCATACTCTACGAATCCAACTCTGAATTCTACTTCGTAAACTTCCATGCCGTCATCACGGTCTTTTTTAACTTTTGTATAAAGAGTGTCTGCCATCTCGTATCCGGCATCCTTTAATGCAATCTCAAGAGCCTGGCTCTTTGTAACTCCGGATGCTACTCCTGCAACCTTCATGGGAGCTACTGTCTTAACTGCTTCAGGTGTTGCTGCAAGTGCTTCTGTCGGTGGAACGATAGGTAATACGATAACTAATGATGTAACAATTGCTGCTGCCAATGCGATAATCTTCTTCATAACTTTTTCTCCTTTTCCTCTGTGGTTTGTGTTGCTTGGTTTGTTTTGTTTTATCTTGATGTAATCTTATCACCGCCAATATCACACAACTGTCACACAAGTTTGTGGAGTTAGTGGGGAGTCAGTGGGGACGGTTCTCTTTGACTCATTTTGCTTTGCAAAACGAGTCAAAGAGAACCGTCCCCACTGACTCCCCAAGAGAACCGTCCCCACTGACTCCCCACTAACTCCACAAACAAAAACCGGAGCCCGAAGGCTCCGGTAAACTCAATCTTCATATCTTGAAACCATATCCAGTATCTCCTGCGTATACTTGGGATACTGTCTTGCCATATCCTCGATCTCAGCCTTGGCGTTGCCGGCTACAATATCTCGGTTGTACTCCATGCGCTTTCTAAGGGACTGGCGCTGTACGTTGAGGCTGTGTCTTATTTCAACTTCTTCGTTGTGATCAAGAAGTGCCTCCACCTGATGGATCCAGATATCAGGATCCTTGACTCTGAAGTGCCTAAGCATATAGACAAGGTCCTTTTGGTTGGAATCAAGAAGTCTTCTCGCATCCTCAACCTTGGCGCGCTCATTTCTCTCCTGGAGATATTTGCCGTACATGTCTGTTAGCTCTTTTGACGTATTCACTCCGTACTTAAGGCAAAGATAATCTATAAGGTTCGTATTGTTGACGTATCTTATCTTGACCTGATTCTGCAGCATGATGAGCCTTGAAATGGACTTGGTCACCACCTTGAGCTCAGATGCAGCATTGCTCTGATGGATATACAGATATGTCACTGCAACTGCCGCAAGAAGGAATGTCACCATGTAGCCGTAAACCACATTAAGTCCCAGTCCGAACTGCAGGAACAGAAGGAAGATCATGATAACCACCAGTGCAATAGAGATTGCGATGATAAGCTTCCTGTCATTCTCCACTGCGGTAAGGATATCGTCCTCCTGGTAAATATATGCTTCACGCTCACTGTCCAGGCGCTTTAAGTCGTTCCTTATCTTTTTCTGGTAATCTTCAGCTTCAGCAAGCTTCTTGGCACCTTCCTTGGCACCTGACTGAAGGCGCTCCATATGCTCAAACTCCGCATCTGTCATGCGGCTCTTTCGTCTGTCAAACTTATCCTGCTGCTCCTGGGACTCTAAGATCTTTTTGGCGCACTCATTGATCTCCGCCCTCTGCTCCGGTGGAAGAGCATCAATCTCCTCCATGTCACGAAGGTGCGAAGTCACATCGTTGTACTCCATTTCCAGGGCTTCGAGTTCTTTTGAAGCTTCCTGCATCTGCTGCAGACAGCTCCCTATATACTCTCTTCTCTGGACCGGATCATCTATATCCACATCCTTTCTGGTATAGACAATGTCGTTCCAGTCCTGGAGCTTGGTCTCTTTTGCCCAGTCGTCGCGTTTATCGCTGCTTTTTAAAATATCAAATAAGCCCATCACTTCACCTTATCTTTTACCAGTTCTTTGTATGTAAGTTTCATCTCATCGGTGATCTCGCCCACCTGATCATAATACTCGTGCATCTTGCTCTCAGCCTTGTAAACAGCCAGGGTCCTGAGCATCAGGTTATCCTTACTTGACGCATAGAGCTCCTCAGCTTCCTTCATCCTGCTCTCAAGCTCCATTGATGCCTCATAGGCTTCGTCTGAATCTGCGATAAAAGACACATATTCCTTATTCGACAGGCTCATCCTGATCGCTGCCAGATACTGCATATAGGATTCCCTGTTTCCACTGTCCTCATATGCCGATTTAAACACGGCTGCTGCCTTGTCGAACAAAAACAGCCTTGCATACATAACGCCCTCGTTGTGCTTGATATAGGCCCGAAGCTTCAGGTCGATGTCGGGAGTATTGTGCAAAAGAAATTCATACTCCTTGAACGCCTGTGTGAACCTGTCATTCTTCATAAGGAAATCCGCACGCTGGAGTTTCTTTTTGTAGACGTCCATTCCGGCGTTGCCTCTAAGGATCTCCTCGGTCTTGTCCACCTCTTTCCTGGTATTATACCCAACGTAATCAAGGATGGTTCCCGCAAGGGAAGCCATGGAGCACCTCTTGGCCGCCATGCTGCGAAGTTCATCGGCAAGCTTCTGAAGGCAGCACTCTGATTCGATCCAGTCAAAGAGCTCTTCGTCAAAGCTATCTTCATCCAAAAGGAACGCATTCTGAACTATGCAGTAGCACAGCTCTTCGATGCAGTACACATTTCTGCCAATCTTCTCTATGTGATATGGATTTTCTGCATATCGTCCTATGCAAAGAATTGGTTTACTCATAAACTATCACACCTCTATTGTCTGCTCCCATACTTTTCCGGTGGCCGGGAACAGCTCACCAAAGCCAAGGTCCGTGACCTTGACATTTACTTCATTCACGCTTCCCATGCTGAGCGCAATGCGAAGTCTTGTAGCCCTCGGAGGTCTCTTTTCAAGGCCGTCCAAATAGAGCTGGACAATCCTCGGAGTCTTGCCTGTAAGGGGCGTTACCTCAATATTCAAAATCCCGCTGGGGTCCATGATTATATCAAAGCTTGTACCGGCCTCATACCAGTTAACACCGGCGTCAAGAAGCGCGTGATAAACTTCCGTTCCGCACTTTAAAAGCTTCATTCCAAGGTTTGCCTTGAGCTTGTCCTCACCAAGGAACACAAACCTGTTTGCATTGCCACTGGGGCGTATTCTCTCCCTTGCTGCGATGCTGGCTCCCTTGCTAAAGAGGTTGTTGCCCTGAAAGACTCTTCTGGTCCTGCAGAGGAATTCAAGGGATCTCTTTGGCCACTTCTCCTTAAAGCCGTCCCCCAGAAGAAAAATCGTTGAAATGATCTTCTCGCCGCAGACCTTCTGCATAATAGTAAGGAACTCGTCATCGAGCCTCTCACAGGTCTTGTGGAAAAGAGCTGCCTCCTTTGGAAAGCCTTCATCAAGCCACAGATCATCAAAGGTCTTGACATCTATAGTTGCAACAACGGGCTTCGTCTTATAATTAAGGTCCATCTCATATACAGAGAGTTCCTCATGGTCATAGTCGCAAGCAAGGACCGTGTGATGAGTAAGGTCCTCGGGCTGATAGAGCATATAGTTGTAGAAGCTCTCTTCGTGGCTCTGGTAAAAGACATTTGGAGTCTTGAGCTCCAGCGCTGTTGTCACAGCATTTAATACCTGTACCATTCTGTGGTCGAGGCTTCTTACGGTAAACATGATCGCATCCACGTTATCAAGAGAAACTTCCATGGACAGAAGAGATAAGCTTCTTTTCACAAACAGGGTCAAAAGAGCTATCGGATCATACTCGGTGTTTCCCACAGCAACAGGCTTTCCTTCCTTGGCTGCGGCGATAAGTCCGCTCACCTCGTATCCGTCACCGTCATCGATGTGCCTTACGGCTTCTTTGCCGTAGAACCACTGATTTACGTCCTTTCTCTTGCAAAGGATCGTGGGAATATTATAAAGTTCTGAGCCGGCCAGTACCGAGAGAGTCTCAGGCATATCTGCATCAGATGCCAGATAGCTTATCTGAGAGACCTTCTCTCCCAGATCATATCCCAGCACAAAACGCCTTGTATCAGAATTTCCAAACAACATAAAATCTTATCCTTCCTCACTCAGCTGCTGATCAAGCGGGGTGAACAGTTTCTCGCAAATGTATTTCTTCTTGTAGTACTCACCGATCAAAGCATCCACGGTATCATAATCCTGAAGGGTCTCACCTATCATGATGTCGTTGATCAGGCTGTATCTTGATGCTGTACGTCCTCCTGTGATGTCACTCTTCTGGATGGTTCCGCTCTCGGTTAAAGCTCCCTCTTCCCGGCCATCCTCGGTGATGTAGTACTGCATCTGCTCTCCGAAGAAGAGAATGAACTCTGTGACATAGATGCCTTCAAACATCTCTTTCATCTCGGCTGCTTTGTACTCACCAACCGCATCATCATCGAGTCTGTAATGAACGATACAGTGTCTTCCGGGAACAGACCTGTACTCTATCATGGTCTTATCAATAAACTGCACCATATCAGGAAGCAGTTCCTCGTACTCCGAATAAAATGGGAAGAATATCTCTTTTGAAAGAAGCTCCCTCATATAAGAGGCAGCAACCTTCTCGTTGATCTCCTCATCAGACCGTTTGTCCGTAGCGTAATAGCGAAGATATGCCAGCTTGCACACCTCAGCCAATCTCATGTTTTCAAGAGTAAGCTTTTCTGTACGGTCGAATATATATCTGTCGATGACTGTGCCGTGAACGAAGTAGTCATAAGCACTCTGAGTTATGAAAGCCATCTCGATGTCTGTATTGGCTCCGCTGCTTACATAGTTTCTGAACACATCGATCTTCTCGCCGATGTAGGAGCCGCTAAAGAGCATCTGAACAAGCATTCTCTCAGCAAGGTTGTAGGTATCAAGACCAAAGGACTCGGATGCCTTCCAGATGTCCCTCATCTCCTTGATGGTTCCGTTATATCCGGAAATCAGGTAGCTAAGGAGCTGTTCGTCGTACTTGCCGTTTACAAAGGAGTAGTGGGCAATCTCAAGCTCTTTTGCCCCAAAATCAAGCATGCCCCTGTCAAGTAACCTTACACACAGGCGCAGTATTACCTTGGCATCTATGCCGTAGGTGCCATATTCCTTGACCCATTCAAGTGCTCTCTCATAAAGCCCTGCCATTACCATGAGTTCCAGGATCTCTCCGCGCTCAGTAGTTGTGAGGTCTTCAGGACTTATATCAAGCAGATACTCAGTGAGCTGCCTTGTAAAATCATTGTCATAGTAGAAGTGAACCAGGTTCCCTCTAATCTCGTTCCTGCAGCTCTTGCGCACCAGTTCTGAGCCGGCAAGATCTCGGTATCTGCCGACGTTGTCCATATCGATGGTGTAAGCGTTCTTGCCAAGGTCGCACAAAAACAGATCCAGATTCTCTTTTCCCTTCTGGATATACGGAATCGCATAAGAAGCAAGCTTACCGGGAAGCATGAGCCTTATGTTCGTGTATGGAATGCTGGAGGCATATCTGTTGTCCTCGTGATCAGTCAAAAGAACTGCATAGTCGCTGCCATAAAGCGGAACGAAGGCTTCTCCGTCTACTACCGGGTAGCGCATCTCTCTTTCGCACTTGTCGTAGACTACGATCACGCCGCTTACTCTTTTGTCCGGGACAATGATCTGTGAGGTATAAAGAACTGATAGCACCTTGGAAGCATTGGCAGCGTCAACCATCTGTCTTGTGAGAAGGTTCTTGTAAAGATAGCCAAGGTCCTTGGAAACTCTGCCCTTGTCCAGCTGTGCCATGAGGTACTTCTCGATCTGAGGCACGTATGACTCGTAGAGCTCAGGATAATCCTCCCTGTGCTCGTGGATATATCTGTAAAGTATTGCGTTCTTGTCGTATTCAAGGTCGCTCTGGTACGAGAAATACATCAGTACCATCTTATTTATCTCGCATGGAAGAAGCCCATCTTTATCAGTGTAGATGGACATCATGTAGTACTCGTAGAGCCTTGTTATTCGAAGTTCTCTCTCAACGCCCTTTCTGTACCACTCAAAGGCGAAGTTATCGGTCTTACCACCCTTGATAAGGAGTGAGACGATGGACTCAAGGACCTCGTCGTTTTCCTTGATCTCGTAGCAGGTCTTAAGGATCCTGAAGAGCCTCTTGTCAAAGTTGCGGACACGGATAGCAAGATAAACGATCTGATCGATCAGGTTTAAGCTGATAATCTGCCTCTTGGCGCCGTACTCAAGGACGTATAGCTCGTATTCATCGAGGTGAGTCAGGATGGAGGGTGAATCATTTAAAAGATTCATAGCCTCCAGGTACAGGATCGGACTTCTGCAGCCCAAAGTAAACTGTTCCTCAAGCATCATCCACTTTCTGGGGCTGCTGGTAGTGTACTCATCCGAAATGTATTGTAAGAGCCAGGCAATTCGCCAGTTGTCAGGATTTCTTCTAAAGATTCCCTCAAGCCTCTCGGAAACGTCATTTATGAAGGCATCCTCTCTGCTGCAGAGAGTTGTCAGGTAGAGATAATAGCTGTAGAGTGTATCCCCCGGAGCTTCCAGTGCCTCTTTTGCCGCCTGATCAAGTATCCACTTGCCCTCGTTGGTCCTTCCGGCTGTGATGTAATAATGAGCTGTGTAGAGCCTGACCTCTAAGTCCTTGTCGTCTATGGCATTCATCTTGGCAATAATCTTGCCGGTCTCAGACAGCCATGCCCTTGAAGTGATCTTCTTGCAGCTGAAGTTCTCGTAAACCTTGACCAGCTCTACCGTGAGTTTCTTCATCTCCTGATAGTCGGCTTTAAGGTGCCTCTGCTCCAGCTCAACAGATACGGTCACGGGAAGCACTACCTTCACAAAGTTATTGTGGAAAGTGATTCTGCCGAAGTTGTTGCCCTCATGGAGCTTGTCTGTGCGCAGCCTTACCTTGAGTCTGCAGGTAGAACCGGTAAAGTCGTCCTCTCCGATCTCGTATTTATCCAGGGTAATGAAGTCACCATCTACATCCACGAAGAGATGTGTGTATCCCCAGCCGTTTCTTGTAAGGATAATGCCGTGCTCATGGGAAAGACCAGTGAAGTCTATCTGAAGCTCCTCCTGATCCGGCATGAACTGGACAGGCTGTTTCTTGTTAATGGAAATCAGGAACTCCTCAACGTTCTGAACGTTGTCGCTGCCCATGCAAAGGCCTCTGTAGAGGCTCTCATACTGGGCATCGTTTCCCTTGAAGACAGAAATGAAGTCACGGGAATAAAAGAGGCTTACCGCCTCATCCCAATTTGTCTTGGCTAAATTTGCAAAATGAAACAGATTCTTGATGTCACCGAGGCTGGATGCAATGTGGTCCAGACGCACAGTAGCTACGAAAGGAAGAACAAATTCTCCCTGATTGGATATGATCTTAAACTGCCCCTTAAGAACATCCCCCTGGGACATTCCCTTGGCACTGAATCTATAAGAAACCTCGTAAGGAGATCCCGAAAAATCTCCTGTGAGGACTTCCATTCTGATCTCTGTTGATGAAACCTTGCCGTAAATCGGCGTATTCTCAGGTCCAAATATGGTAAAAGAGCCCTCGATAATCTCTCCGGGCTCTAAATTCAGCTCAACACGGCCCGTTGAGAAGTCCAGGCTTCTCTGGGCATACATATATTTCCCCTGTAAAAGCTGATCAATAATTTCTCTCACGACTCACCCCAAAAAAACAATTTATAGTGTTAAGTATACCATAAATTTACTCAGTACGGAGTGCTTCTATAGGATCAAGATTTGCTGCTCTCTTGGCGGGATAAATGCCGAAGAACAGACCAATGGCGGTTGAAATGGCAACGACTGCAAGTACCAGAAGCGGATTTACCGAGAACGAGAAGCCGATTATCTTACAAATAAGGAAAGATACACTTATTCCAAAGATAATTCCTATGATTCCGCCGGTAAAAGTCAGGATTGATGCCTCCGCAAGGAACTGGGTAAGAATTGAAGATGTCCTTGCTCCGAGGGACTTCCTGATTCCGATCTCTCTTGTTCTCTCAGTAACGGAAACCGTCATGATATTCATAACCCCGATTCCGCCTACCAAAAGAGATATCGCTGCAATTATGGCAACTACTGATGTGATGATGTTAAGAATACTGTTGGTGGTCTGATCAAAGCCTGCGCCGGATGAGATCTTTACACAGTTCTCTCCCCTGAGCTCCATGATATTTTCAACAACTGCTCTGGTCTGACCCAGAACTGCATCCTTATAGTCGCTGTCCAGGTATATCTTGAATGAACTGAACTGTTTATCCACATCAAATTTATAGGCTTCGCATAGACTTGTATAAGGAGCGTTTGCGCCAATGATCGTATCCTCGCCAAAGCTTGCATATGCAACATCCAAAGGAGTATCTTCTCTTACTCCGACTATGGTAAACTCCTGTGTGATATCATATGCCGTAATCTCCAGAGTCTGTCCGACTACCTCTTCATAGCCGAATACAAGATTTGCAAACATCTGGCTTACTACAAGGACTTTCTTGCCGTCTTCCACATCTGCTTCATTGTAGTATCTACCGTGAAGTATTTCCATACCCGAAGCATACTGTGAGGCAGTATCTCCGCCATCTATACTCACGTCATAAATTTCCTGCTTTTTTCCTTTGGTATTTCCCCATACAGAAAGAGAGGGCGATACTCCGTAGATGTTATCAATGTTTTCTTCTATGTTCTCAAACTGCTGTCTGGTAAAGGTCTTATCTGTCTTGGTGTCATCCAAAGAAACTGTTATTGTAGCAGCTCCCAGGGAATCAATCTCACTGTTGACAGTAGCCTTCATGCCATCGCCTATGATGAGCACGATAAGTACCGCTGAAATACCTATGATGATGCCAAGCATGGTAAGAAATGATCTTCCCTTGTTGGTGCGTATGCTTGACAGAGCACTTTTTATATACTCTCCAAATGTTCCCATTAAACTTTCCTTTGCTGCGTCTTGATCATAAGCGAAGTGCGTCGATAGGTTTCATCTTGGCTGCCTTCCTGGCGGGATAGATTCCGAAGAAAAGACCTATCATCACCGAGAAAAATGCTGCTCCAAGAACCGATGTCGGCGTAATGATAACGTCAAAACCAATGGCTGTGCAGATCACATGGGCAACTATTATTCCAAGTATGATACCCACTATTCCTCCAAGGAGCGTTAGGATCGCAGCTTCTGCGAGGAACTGCGTCATTATGGCTCCGGTACTGGCTCCAATTGACTTTCTTATTCCAATTTCTCTGGTCCTCTCTGTAACTGACACCAGCATGATATTCATAACACCGATTCCACCTACAATCAGGGAGATGACCGATACCAGAAGAAGGAAACTCTGGGCATAGCCAAGGATCTGATTGAGCTGCTCCGAAAAGTCAGCCATACTCTGAGCGGAAAGGGCTGAAGAACCTCTTAAGCCGTGGGCATTGACCAGGATGTCTTTTGCCGTCTGAACCGATTCAGACAAAGTTTCCTGTGCGTCAAAGAGCATCAGCTGAGTGAAATTCTCGGTATCATAATCAAAATCCGCACCCAGTGCTGTGTAGGGCACTTCCAGCTGCGCATAGTAATCCTGGCCTTCCATGATGAACTGATACATTTCATTCATGTGATCACGAAGGCCAACAATAGTGTAAGTGGCTGTCTTTCCATAGATGGTAAGCTCCACCTCAAATCCTATTACATCTTCGGTTCCAAAGAGTGTCTTGGCGTCATCAAGAAGCATTACACAGACTCTCTGTCCCGATTCCACCTGCTGCCTGGTAAAGTACTGCCCCTTAACTATTTCATTACTTAAGGAGTACTGATATGCCTCGGAACCGCCGCTAACTACAGCTGAAAAAGTCCCTTTTCTGCCTTTAATCTTGCCATAGCCGGTTAGATTCGGGGAGACTCCCTTTGCATTCGGAAGCGCCTCCTCAATTGCATACATGTCATCTCTGGTAAGTCTCTCCGAGGTCTTGGTGGTATTTATGGACAAAATGCCGTAGTTGCCGGCAAGATCGTTAAGAGAGCTCTTAACAAAGCTGCTCATGCCGTTTCCAAGGGCAACTACCGCAATAACCGCTGCAATACCGATAACAATACCAAGCATGGTCATAAGGGTTCTGTAGCCATTACCTATTATCTGTTTAATTGCACTTTTTAAATACTCTGAAAATTTTCCCATTATCTTACTGTGCTACTACAGTCATTCCTTCTGTGAGCAGGCTTACATCCGATGTAATAACCTTATCACCAACTTCAAGTCCTTCTGTGATCTGAGCATCTGTAGATGTTGAAATTCCGATCACAACGTCTTTTCTCTGTACTGTGTTGTCTGCTGCAAGCACATATACATAATCGCCTGTTGAATCTGTCTGAACATACTCATAAGGAAGAACGATGGTGTTGTCTGCCTTCTGAGCATGGATCTTATTATTTGCTTCAACTCCGAAAATAATATCCGAATCGGGGTTTGTCACCTTGATAACGGTATCAACCACCGCTACACCGTTGGCGTTCTTGGTGGCATTTCCGGAAATCTTTGTGACTTCGCCGTTATATGGCTTTCCGTTTATTGTTACATCAACCTTCTGTCCGAGTGAGATTTTTGGAAGATCACTCTTTGAAACCTGGATGGTAACCTGCACATCCTCAAGATTTGCTATGGAAAGGATCTGCGCTCCGGCTGCCAGAGTCGCACCCTCTGCAACATTTGCGGGGATTGCTGTAACAACACCGTCAAATTCGGCCTTTATACCTTCCTTGGCCGTTTCAATCTTAGAAAGTGTATCTCCCTGATTGAGCTGTGTTGTATCAAGGGCTGCCTTCTGAGCGGATAAGGTACCTCCGCTGACCTTTAAGCTGCGTGCGGAAGTAAGACGGCTTGCTTCATCGGTAAGTGCCGTGATCTGATCTTGCCATGCAATGATCTCAGGATCTCTTGTGAGAGCTGCCTGTGCATCAGTGAGCGCTTCCTGTGTCTGAAGATACATCTCATTTCCGTCGCTGTCTTTTCTGTCGTAGTGATTGTAGCCTTCTGCACCATCGCTTACTCTGTTCTGGTTGTAATCCATCTGAACCTTGGTAAGCTCGTCTATTGTCTGGCTGATCCTGTTCTTCTTTTCAGTTATCTGCTTCTGAATAGCTTCTTTTTCATTAGTTATCTGATCGATCCTGTTGTTGATCTGATCCAGAGTCATATTCTGTGCATAGTTCTCAGCTGAATCAGCTATTGTAGCTCCTGCAGCTGTTGCACTGTATGTGCCCTTAGCCTGCTTGATCGCAAGCTCAGCGTTCTGCTGTGCAAGATCAAGTGCTTCTGTATCATAGGTTAAGAGCTCATACCCCTTTGAAACCTTATCTCCGACCTTAACATTAAGCTTCTCAATAGGTGCTGTAACATCCGAGTAGTAGTTTTTGGTCTCACCACTCTGCACGGTACCTGAGATTGAAAGAACGTTCTCAATACTTCCAAGAGCTACATCCTGAGTTTCAACCATGACAACCGCATTCTTGGCTGCATTTATGCGATAGATGACAAAGGCTGCGATCAAAAGAGCTGCTATTCCGATCACAGCATATCTCTTCTTAAATCTCTTTTTCTTCTTGGCAGTATCAGCAAGATCTGTCACATCGTAATCGTCGTAGACCTCCATATCCGCACCGGTGGTCTCTTTGATTTCATTATTTGCTTCAGGGATCGCAGTAACGCTCTCCTGAATCTCCTTATTCTTGTTTTCCTTCTCAGACATCAAAATTCCTCCATAAACTTTCATTAACAAAACTTTTTCTATATTCAGATTTCATCTTTGTAATCAGGATTTGCAATATCACTCTGGATCATTCCGTCGGATATGGTTATGATCCTCTTGGCCTGCTTAGCTATGCCGGGGTCATGAGTGATTATGATAACGGTTCTTCCCTCATGGTAGAGCCTTTTTATTATCGTGATGATCTCTTTTGTCGAGCCGGTATCAAGGTTACCTGTGGGCTCATCCGCAAGAAGAATCGGCGGTGCCTGGGCTATGGCTCTTGCTATGGCAACTCTCTGCTGCTGTCCACCGGACATCTCGTTTGGCTTGTGAGTCATACGCTTTGCAAGACCTACGCTGTTCAGCGCTGCGCTTGCAAGTCTTACTCTCTCCTTCTTACTTACTCCTCTATATATAAGAGGAAGCTCAACATTTTCAAGAGCAGTAAGTGAAGGAATCAGGTTAAAGCCCTGGAATATAAATCCAATCTCTCTGTTCCTTACATCGGACTGCTCGTCATCTGTCATGTGCGATACATCCTGACCATGCAGGAAATACTTCCCACTGGTGGGAGTATCAAGGCATCCGAGCATATTCATAAGAGTAGACTTACCGGAACCGGACTGTCCGATTATGGCAACGAACTCGCCCTCGCCTATGGTCAGAGACACGTGGTTCAGCGCCCTGACTTCGTTCTCACCGGGATTGTATATCTTGCATACATCCTTTATCTCTACAAGTTTCTTCATAATTCTCCTCAATAATATAGATTGTGTACAACTCATTATTGTACTTCATTACTATGATAAATGAAAGCGTAAACGTTTACAAACTTATGAAATTTTTATGAAATTCGCTTTCCGTATTGGAAAGTTTTTTATATACTAATTGTACAAATAGTGTGTTAATATTCCTTATATAGCCCTGTATCATTAAGTCATAACAAAGAACTGCTCACGAGAGCACAGAGAAAGAAGGAGAAAGTTATGACAAAGATGGTAAATTTCAAGACTATGATCAGCAATTTCACAAACGGATTTTCAGCTATTAAGAGCTACGACCAGGAAAGCTACAGAAATCTCATGAACGGCGGTTTCAACTACTCAATGAGATCAAGAACAATAATGTAAAAGAGGTTGCGATGCAATTAAAGCTATCAGAAAACATCAAAAAGCACAGAAAAGAAATGGGTCTGACCCAGGAAGGACTCTCTGAAGCCTTTGGAGTGACCATAGGCGCAGTTTCCAAGTGGGAGAACGGCAACAACGTTCCGGATATCATGACTCTTATGGAGCTTGCAAACTTCTTCAATGTCTCAGTCGATGAACTACTGGGCTTTGATCTGTCCTCCAAGAATATCGATGACATGGTTGATTCCATAGAAGACCTTTATCATGCCTACAGATTTGACGAGGCAGTGAGCGAAGCAAACAATGCGCTGGTACGCTATCCGCACACCTTCAAGATACTGTACTGCTGCGCAGAGCTCTTTTTCCTTAAATATACAGAAGGCGACGACGATAAAGATCGCGATACAGCCATAAGCCTTTACCAACGCAGCATGGAACACCTTTCGCAGAATACAGATCCGCATATTAGCGAGTACTCCATACGTCGAAGGATTGCAAAGCTCTATACCAAAAAGGATCCTGAGAAAGCTCTTGATGAGCTAAAGCAGATCAATTACGACGGCTGTAACGACAGTTCCATCGCCTCCGTCCTTATGAACTCCGGCAAATTTGAGGAGTCGCTAAAGTACGGGACTATGGCCATAATCAGGATATGTGCCGATCAATACGGGGTGATCACCAACATGGCCATGACACTTGCAGCAAGCGGCCGTAAAAAAGATCTTGAAAAAGCCATAGAACTGGCTGATATGAACATAGCTCTCACCAAGCTCTACAGTAAACCCGGGCAGGTCACATATTTTCACAAACTGCAGACCATCATGCTGCTCCTTAAGTCCTGGTGGCTCTCCGCTCTTGGCGACGACACAGCTATGAAAGCCTGTGTAAAAGAGATGTGGGATTTGGCAAATCTTTATGACAAATCAGCAACAAGTAACGAACTCTCCGGCAGTGTGAGATTTTATTTTTCTGAAGATAAAGCTTACTCCTTCGACTCCACCGGCGCCGGAGCCGTGTCAGGTATTGAATCCATGTTTGAAGATGACCAGAGCGTAGTAACCGCCAAGATATACAAATACATGGGTAAAGTTATAGATGAATGGAACAAGTTAAAAGAGGCCACCTGATTTTATTCAGGAGACCTCTTGATTTTTGCTTTACTTCATTTTGAGTTAGCCCTGGGAGATTGCATCGATCTCTTTTAACTCTTCCTCTGAGAATGTGATGTTCTCAATTGCCTTGATGTTGTCAAGGATCTGTGAAGGCTTGGATGCTCCGACAAGAACTGATGTAACATAGCCGTCCTTCAGAATCCATGCAAGTGCCATCTCAGCAAGAGTCTGTCCGCGCTTTGCAGCGATATCGTTGAGGGCTCTTACCTTGGCAAGGACGTCCTCATTGATCCTGTTCTCCTGAAGGAATCTGCCGTCTGTGCGAACTCTGCTGTCCTTAGGAATTCCCTGAAGATATCTGTCGGATAAAAGACCCTGCGCAAGAGGTGAGAAGCAGATGATTCCCTTGTTCAGCTCTTTTGCCTTCTCTTTGAGACCGTTCTTCTCGATGGTTCTGTCGAAGATGTTGTAGCGGTTCTGATTGATCACAAACGGAACATGAAGGTCAGTCAGAATTGCTGTTGCCTTCTCAAGTGTAGGGCCGTCGTAGTTGGAGATGCCGGCGTAGAGCGCCTTTCCGCTTCTGACGATCTGTGCAAGAGCCTCCATGGTCTCCTCAAGAGGTGTCTCGGGGTCTGGTCTGTGATGATAGAAGATATCTACATATTCAAGGCCCATTCTCTGAAGGGACTGATCAAGGCTGGCGATGAGATACTTTCTGCTTCCCCAATCGCCGTAAGGTCCCGGCCACATGTAGTAGCCTGCCTTGGTTGAAATGATCATCTCATCTCTGTAAGAAGCCATATCCTCTTTTAAAATCTTGCCAAAGTTTCTCTCAGCACTGCCCTCTGCAGGACCGTAGTTGTTGGCGAGGTCAAAATGTGTGATACCGTTGTCAAAAGCAGTAAAGCACATCTGCTTCATATTCTCGAAATTTCCTGTATCACCGAAGTTGTGCCAAAGTCCAAGAGACACTGCTGGGAGCTTAAGGCCGCTGTTTCCGCAGCGATTGTACTGCATCTTTTCATATCTGTTTTCGTTTGCTGTATACATGGTAAACCTCCCTTATCTATATACAATTTTATTTCTTTTTTTGATTCTTTACAAAGCTTAATACTTAAAGTACACTTGAAGTCAACAACATTTTTCGGAAAACTTTTTCAGGAGGCAAAAATGACATATACAATAGCGCAGATATCAGAGAAATTCGGCGTTGCAGCATCCACCCTGAGGTATTATGAAGACCTTGGGCTTCTTAGAAATGTAGAAAGAGCTGAGAGCGGACACAGAATTTATTCAGAGGACCATATCGGAAAACTTGAGGCAATAAACTGCTTTAAGAAGGCTGGGATGTCCATCAATGAGATAAAAGACTTTTTTGAATATGAAAAAGATGAAGCAAAAAGTATCGATGATATGATGAGTCTTTTAAAAAGACGAAGCGAGATCATGCTGGAAGAATTCGCAGAGGCTTACGAGTCCTATGAACATATTCTCAAAAAGCTTGACTACTACGGCCATATCGAGAAGGCTCTCAAGCAGGGAAAAGAGCTGCCGAAGTGGGCAAAGTTTGATAAAAAAGACTATCACAAAAAAGCTCTTGATACTATTTTAGACAGGATAAACTAACTGCTTTTCGGAGGATAATTATGGAATCATCTATGACAAAGGGTAGGCCTCTTACTCTTTTACTAAAGTTCGTTCTCCCTATATTCTTAGGGTTTATATTTCAGCAGTTCTACAACATGGTCGACACCGTTATTGTAGGAAGATACGTATCTCCCACAGCTCTTGCGGCCGTTGGATCCACGGGAACGATCATGTTCATGATCATGGGACTTGCAAACGGAATGACAACAGGTTACACGGTGCTGATCAGCCAGAAGTACGGCGCGGAGGATTATGAAGGTGCAAGAGTTGCCTTTGTTAATGCGATCCTATTAGGAATCATCAGTACCGCAGTGGTTACTGTAATTGCGCTCTCTGTTATGCATCCGCTCCTTAGGCTGATGAATACACCTTCTGATATTTACAATGATGCTTATGCTTATATCTCCACAATCTGCGCAGGAAGTATTGCGCTTATTGGATATAACCTTCTTGCAGCGTCCTTAAGAGCCATCGGAAACAGCAGAACTCCGTTGTACTTTCTGATTTTCTCAGCTCTTTTGAACATTGTTCTTGATCTGGTATTTATCGTAGTATTTCATCTTGGGACCTTTGGCGCTGCGCTGGCGACAGATCTTTCTCAGGCAGCTTCTGCTGTCCTTTGCATGTTCTATATTGTAAGAAAGGTTTCCGTACTTCGCCCCAAGGCCAGGGACTGGCATCTGCACAAAGAGTATTCACTCAAGCAGCTCAACATCGGTATTCCCATGGCGCTTCAGTTTGGTATTACCGCTTCAGGAACAATGGTTATGCAGTCTTCCATCAACATCTATGGATCAACTGCCGTTACAGGATTTACTGCAGCAGGCAAGGTTGTAAACCTTATGACTGCAGGAATGCCGTCTATCGGCCAGACAATTGCTGCCTATGCAGGACAGAACTTCGGCTACGGCGATCTTGACAGAGTAAATCAGGGCACCAAGGATGCCATGAAGATTGCTGCTGTGTACTCTATCATCAACGGTGTCCTGAGCGTTGTTCTTCTTCCGGTGATCATCGGATTCTTCTTTGATCCCGGTGTTAATGTAGCATCTTACCTGCCCTATGCAAGAGCTTATGTATATGTCAGCGTTCCTTTCTACATTCCGCTGGCTATGATCTTTATCTACAGGAATGCAATGCAGGCCTGCGGATATGGTAAGACTGCTCTTATGCTGGGCATTGTGGAACTGCTTGCAAGATTTGGAACTGCATTTCTGTCAATGAGACTCCACAGCTTTAATATGGCTGTTGCAGGTGATGCTGCTGCCTGGGTCACAGCAGGAGTGTTCTCCATTATTCTTTATGCCTTTGTAATGAAACAGCTGCGCGAAAAGGCCGCATAACTATATCTTGTATTTCGTATTATTTTGAGCTACTATATGATGTAGAAGTCAGTGGTTCAGTTTGGTGAGTCAGTGGGGAGTCAGTGGGGACGGTTCTCTTTGACTCGCTTTGCAAAGCAAAATGAGTCAAAGAGAACCGTCCCCACTGACTCCCCACTGACTCACCACCACACGTCTGAAAGGAGCTCATCATGAAATCACCTGCTGCTATCGCAACCACTTATGAAACTGTCGGAACCGCTAAAACCAACATGAACTTCCAAAAGACGTTCCTTTTGGGAATACTGGCGGGAGCTTTCATTGCTCTGGGAGGTCTCGGAAGCCAGATTGCATCGGTATGTGCTCCGGATCCGTCAACCGGCAGGCTTGTCAGCAGCGTGGTTTTCCCGATAGGTCTTTTCATGGTACTTGTGGGTGGCGCTGAGCTCTTTACAGGTAACTGCCTTATCATCATTCCTGTACTTAGTAAAAAAGCTAAGCTCTCGGGAATGCTGAGGAACTGGCTTATCGTTTATTTCGGAAATATGGTGGGCGGACTTCTCATTGCCCTCCTTGCAAATTTCTCACACACCTATTCCTTTGCAGACGGTGCTCTTGCCAAAGCTGTTGTCAGCACAGCTGTTGCTAAGTCCGGTATCTCTTTTGCCGACGGAGTGCTTAAGGGAATTCTCTGTAACATATTGGTCTGCATGGCTGTATGGTGCTCCTTTGCAGCGGACGAGCTGGCAGGAAAAGTTCTTGCACTCTGGCTCCCTGTTATGCTATTCATTATCGGAGGCTTTGAGCACTGCGTTGCAAATATGTATTTCATTCCCGCAGGTATGATCGCAACATCCGTTTACGGGATTGCAGCAGATGGTCTAACGCTCTTTGGCTACTTTGTCACCAACTTGATTCCCGTTACACTTGGGAATATAATAGGTGGCGCTCTCTGCGTGGGAGCAATGTATTATTTGATTTATTTAAAGGATTGATTGTTTAGAAATGTGGAATTATATAAAAGGACTTATCAGGAACGGAAGCCTCTTAACGAAATTTCTTTTTGGCTCATTTGTCTTTGTTGCAGTCATGACTCTTTTAGCTATCTTTGGCACTGCCGGGAAGGACTCTCTGCCATTTTTGGCAATAGGCGGCTTTTCATTTTTTAAGAAGTACAAAAATCGTGTAGCAAATTACTTTAAAAATATCGAGACCGTTCCCTACTGGGGCAACAAATTCGGCCTCGATCTTTGTATCAGACTCCTGTCAGAGGACAAGTTTAAGCCTTATGTAAATAAAAAAGGCAGGAAAGTTCGCGGATTAGAGGTAAGCGAAAGCGGCAGATGGTTTTGCATAAAGGGCCAGTATTACCCCACTTACCTGGTTTATGACTACAACGGAGCAACCGGCGATATTACCATGATTGACGGAACGCAGGTCAGAGCCGGCGACTGGAGGTTCGACTCCATACTCATCGGTGGTCTCATGGAATACCTGAATGCTGATAGGACACTTCGCCTGGATAACGCACACCACACAATGATCTCCACCGGTGACTGTGCACGTGCTTTTAAAAGAATCTATCAGGGAAATTACCAGAACCTCGCAACAGCTGACTGGGATGAGTTCAGATACAGATGGGAAAAAGAGCTCTCGGAAATTGAAGTAAGAAACATGAATGCACAAAATTCAAAGGACCACGCCAAAGCATTGCGCAACAAGCGTATTGCGGATGAAGCTCTCCACAGCAGAGTTCTGATGGACGAGGAGATACATGAGATTGCTTATGCGATCAATCAGAATATGATAAAAGACTTCTCGGAATGGTTCAGGATGGAAGCTTTCAAAGATGATATGTGCATCTGCAACGGTGTTAAGCTCCTTAAAAATCTCGGATACCCGGCAAACAAAGTGGGAGCACAGTTCCTCTTTGACTGCCTGAAAGATATCCAAAAGCCTTACTTTGAAGAAGCAGTTGCGGTCCTTGAAAAATACCCTCATGATGAACTCGTTGCAAGAATAGAGAGCAGCGTAGAAACAGCCCACGCCACAGGAGATGTCCTCTGGGGCGCAGGCCTTATATATCTGTCAAAAAGAATCGGTTATGAAATTTCTCTGGCAAAAGAAGAGGCTGAAGCTGAACCTATGGTGATGAGCCAGGGTAAGTTCTGAATAAGAAGGGAGTCAGTGGGGACGGTTCTCTTTGACTCATTTTGCTTCGCAAAACGAGTCAAAGAGAACCGTCCCCACTGACTCCCTTCTTATTCTTTACTCAATCGTAAAGCTATAGTCTGAGAAATCTGCCTTAAGGCTGGCCTTATTTTCACCGTTTGTCCAGGTGAAGGTCATAACGCTTCCGTCAGTCTTTATATCCAGCTTAGCATCAAATCCAAATGCAGGATTTGTGTTTCTGAATCTGAGCAGTTCAAGCTGCTTCTTAACAACATCCTTGCTCATGGCATCAGATATCTGATCCATAGTAAGGTTTGTTCTGTTGATCTCTTTATGTCCACCTGCTCCAGCTCTCTTAACTGCCTCGTGGTCATTCTTACCTGCAAAGAGGTCGAGGTACCAAATCTGAGGTTTACCTGGCATGAACATCTGGATTGCTCTTGCAAAGAGCATCTTCTTGTCATCATCTCCAAGAGCACTGTAATATGTAGCATTTACCTGATAGTACATGTTCTTGGCACCGTGAAGGTCTTTTACAAAGCCTCCTCTGCCGACGATTGTGTCTATCATCTTCTGAATATCTTCCTCTGCAAGGATTCCCTTAAGGTCAAGAAGCGGAATACCGTCGTGGCAGCCAAGCATGTTGACTACGCGGATTTTCTTTTCCTGGATCTCGTTTGCCCACTTTTCAAGGACAGAACCGTCCCTGTTCTCAATTGCATAGATGAGAAGTCCGGGAAGGAAGAAGTCGTAGGTCATGTAGCCCTTGTTTGCAACAGTCTCATAAATCTTCTCGCTGTAGCTTGCATGGATCTCGGGTAGGAGAGAAACTCCAAACTCGTCAGCAAGCTCTTTTACCCTCTCAAGAACATCCCAGGTATCAGGCTCGTTTAAGAAATTCTTCTTGCCGGGCTCCTTGGGTGCATAGGCGAAGGCATCAAGTCTTACAATCCTTGCGCCGTAGCCTGAAAGGCTCTTTAATGTATTTCTGTAGTGCTCCCAAACAAGGTCTGATTTGATGTTGAGATCCATCTGACCAAGATAACGTCTTCCGGACTCAAGGAGTTCTACTACTGCATCCTTATATTTCTCATAGCCTGTAAAATCAATCTCTGAAGGCTTCTTGCCTTCATCAAGGCCGGAGCAGATTCTCTTTGAGAGTCTGTCTGCTGCCAGGTACTGAATATCCATCTTCTCCATGAGGTCCTGAGCATCAGGGCGCTTATACTGAACTTCCTGATAGAAGGTGTTCCAGTAAGGAACGTCTTTTCCATCGGGCATTCTCACCATAAGGATCGGAAGTCCGGGCTTTCTGAAGAACATATCCTTGATATATTTCTCTTCAGGCTGGATGTAACCCTCAGGAGTCATCTCTCCGTAGCCTTCCCAGAACTTATTCCAGTTGATGAAGAAGTCCTTGTACTTAGAATTCTCACCATTCTTTAAAAGATCCTGGAACTGAGGAGAAAGAACTGAAGCATGATTTAAGATAAAATCCAGCTTAAGGTCAATTCCGAGCTCGCCGAGCTTATCAATATCAGAAGCACTTGCCATCTCTTCATTGATGCTGTAATCAATTACAGAAAATCCTCTGTCCAGATCTGTGTTAAAAATACTTGGGAGAATGTAAAAAGACTGAAATACATCTTTAAACTCTTCTTTTGAAAGGACAGAAACGATATCTGCCATTGTTCCACCCATACTATCGGGGTAAGCATTTAGCATCGGACCATTGTCTACGAAATTTTTTTTCATAATTATTCACTCCATTATTTAAAAGAGGTTGTTGATATGTGTGATTTTACCCATTACCAAACCTGTCAAAATGTTATTTCATAAGTTCCTGGAACTGATCAAAACTGATTATATCTCCGGCTTTTGAAATGATGATCTTTGCCTTGTGAGCCTGCTTAACAAGTTTGGCCTGTTCAAGCTCGAGAACCAGCATTGTGAATGGGCTGTCCAGCTTACCGTCGCGGTTTCTTGATCTTCTGTGCTCCAAAGTCTCAGCAGGAGTGCTGTTTAAAAGAATCGGAATATCAACTTGACTCATGTAGTCACTATTGCCGTGAGTCCACTCTACTATTAAAACCTGCTTCTCTGACATATCCACTTCGTCGTACCAGAGGGATGCTTCATCACGTCCCATTCTCTTAAGCCAGAGTTTGTCTGCTCCGTCCTTAAATGCCTTCATTATCTGGTCTACTTCTGCAAAGTCTGTTTCATTGGGTGTACCGAGGTATTCATCAAGTCCCTTAGAACCAGCCTCGAGATAGCTCTTGAACCATGTGTCAGTCTCTAAATGTGCCTTGTTTGCGTCATCATCAGCTGCCTGCCACTCTCTGATCTTAGCTACTGTATCAGGATTCATGACACCTGCGTCAACCATTCCTCTGATGCCTTCTTTTCTAAATGTATGAAGCCTTTCAGCATCGTTGTACATTGGAATTCTGTGTGGATAGTTATCACCGGACATTGTGTAGCTTCCTATTCCTGCGCTTTCAAGCAAATATGACAGAAGTGATGCAATTTCGGATTTTCCGACTCCGGATCCTCCGCATACAGCAACAACAGCTCTTTTATAAGGATTAGTTGCCATCTTCTCCGAAAGCTCTTTTACCAATAAAGGAAAGATTGTTCTGGCCTTGGCAATGTGACTCTCTCCGATCTCGATCTTATCACCGGGCATATCACCGTGGGGAATGTCATCGGGAATACTTATATTAGAAACAGTTGTTGCAGCTTTTGAAAGCTTTTCATCAGTGTCTTTAAAAACAGTCACTTTGTTATATTTAGTGTTCATGTTTTTCGATTTCTCCTCTTTGAAATTTAGTTTTTGACAACTTGTATTATTGCATGTTATGTTGAAAAAAAAGACGGGGTGAAAAATTTCTCCTCGTGTTGAAGACAAAATACACTAACTTTTTTTGTTTGTAAAGAGCCAATTGAAAAAATGATCACGATCAAAGAAATCGCCAAACAACTAAATATGAGCACTACGACGGTCTCAAATGTTATTCACGGAAAAGCCGGAGAAGTCTCTGACGATACCAAAAGAAAGGTCGAGGAATTTTTAAAAAAAGTCGACTACGTTCCAAACATAAATGCCAGGAACCTTGCACAGAATGAGTCTAAGATCATCGGACTGGCCCTCAAGGCCCGTGCTGATAAATACGAGAACCTGATCATGGATCCCTTCGTCTCGGTACTTATCGGAGGTGTTGAGGAGACCATCAGAAACGCCGGTTACTTCATGATGCTCTATATCTCAAGTGATACAGATGAGATTATGAGACATGTGTCCACCTGGAACGTGGACGGACTGATCCTCTTTGGTATGCTCAACGATGACGGTATAAGAGTCAGCGAGAAATACAAAAAGCCCATCGTCTGCATAGACACCTACTCGCTTGAAGGTCTTAAGCATTTCACAAATGTCGGCCTTGACGATGAACAGGGCACCTACGACATGATCAAGTATCTTATATCCCAGGGGCACAAAAAGATCGCATTCCTCTCCGATAACCAGAGCGGCGTCGATCTGGCAAGACTTAACGGTTACAAGAAAGCCCTTAAGGATGCAGGTATCAAGTACAAGAGTTCAAACTTTTTACAGATCCATCCAAAGAGTGATGAGATTGACGAATCCCTCGCGGAGATCTGTGACAGATCAAAAGAGTTTACCGCAATCTTCTGCGTATCAGACCTTTATGCAGTAACTCTTATAAGCGCGCTGACAGACAGAGGCGTTAATGTTCCCGAAGAAATATCCATTGTTGGATTTGATGACAACATGCTGGGCCAGCTCCACAGGCCGGCGCTCACCACAGTCCATCAGGATGTAAAAGTAAAAGGTATTACTGCTGCAGACACTCTTCTTAAACAGCTCGCAGGACAAAAGACACCAAACCAGATAAAGCTTCCGACTCACCTGGTTATTCGTGATACTGTCAGAAAGATTAACTAAAAGATTCATAACCCATTGTTAAACTTGACCAACTTAAGCTTAAACGCATAAGCTGGTCTTTTTTATGTTTTTTCATAAATTTTATAAACGTTTTATTATTTTTTTAGTTTTTGACGTA
The DNA here is from genome assembly GCF_000423965.1 of Butyrivibrio sp. VCB2001. NCBI lineage: Bacteria > Bacillati > Bacillota > Clostridia > Lachnospirales > Lachnospiraceae > Butyrivibrio > Butyrivibrio sp. VCB2001. The sequence goes on from NZ_AUIZ01000004.1 coordinate 27,130, forward strand.
ATCGTTTAAGCCCGCTAGGCACGCCAACTTTTGCGCATAAGTATGCAAAGAGCTGAGACTTTTTAGATCAGTTCTATTGAATTTTGTGCAGAAGTGTGATATTTTGAATTTAGCGTACAACTTATGCGCAAAAGTAACCGCCAAAACTTTTGCATGTTATGGCAGAATGCACAAAAGGAGGAAACAAAATGAAAAAGAAACTCATCTCAGCAGTTCTTGCAAGCGCAATGGTTCTTTCACTTGCAGCTTGTGGAACTACAGGTACTACCGGTACCGACACAACAGCTGCCCCTGCTGACAACGCAGAGGCTACAACACAGGAAGCAGCTCCTGCAGATACAGCAGCTACTGAGGCTCCCGCTGCCACAGAAGCTACAGGTGATCTCGGAGAGGTTCGTCTTCTTAACGGTAAGCCTGAGATCAACGATCAGATGCAGGCTCTTGCAGCTAAGTACAACGAGGAGACAGGTAACACTCTTATCGTTGAGACAATCGGTGGCGACACAAACGCATCTGACGAGCTCAAGAAAATGTATCAGGCTGACAACATGCCTGACATCTTCGTAATCGAAGCTAACCAGGCAGCTAACTGGGACGGCATGCTTGCTGATCTCGCTGGTGAAGACTGGACAAACAAGACAGGTTTTGAACTTACAAACGACACAATGGGAACAATCGGATTCCCTTACACAGTTGAGGCAACAGCTCTTGGTTACAACGCTGATGTTCTTAAGGCTGCTGGTGTTGATCCTGCTTCTCTTACAAGCCCTGATGCTTGGAAGACAGCTTGCGAGACACTTGATGCCAAGAAGGACGAGCTTGGTCTCACAGCTGTATTCGGATGGTGTGCAGAGCCTACAAACCTTGGATGGTCTTCAGGTACACACGTATTTGGTCAGTATCTTGATGCAGGTCTTAAGGCCGACGACACAACATACATCGATCTTCTTAACGACGGTGGAAAGATTGACGAAGCAAGAATGAAGGACTTCGCAGAGTTCATCGGAATGATGAACCAGTACTCAGATCCTGCTCTTCTTATCGACGGAACATATGACACACAGGTTGCAGGATTTAAGGAAGGCAAGTATGCATTCATTACACAGGGTAACTGGTGTGTAACATCTCCTGACGATGTAAGCTTCGAGTGTGGATTTGCTCCTTATGCATTTGAGGATGGAATCAACACAATCATCGCAGGACCACCTTCATACTGGGTAGCATATTCAAACGGTAACGTAGACGGTGCTAAGGCATTCTTCAACTGGTGCGCAGGCGATTCAGCTCAGAACATCCTTGTAAACGATGCTGGTCTTGTATCTCCTTTCGATGATTGCCAGTATGAGGCAGTTAACCCATTCTACAAGAGCATGAACAGCTACATCACAGCTGGTAACTACTCAGGATGGCACACAATGCTCAAGAAGGACGGTCTTCAGAACCAGACATGTAACGTATTTGCAGATTATGCAAAGGGCAAGCTTGATGCTGACGGATTTGTTTCAACAATGGCTCAGGTAATCTCAAGCTACTACGCTCAGTAATTAGGGGAAGCTAAAAGGTATTTCTAATTAAGGTTTTATTTACGGGCAGGGATCATTTCTACCCTGCCCGTTTTTAAAATAAACATCACAATATTTTTTTCTTCTATTAAAGAAAGGGGGATTTTCTAATGGGTACATTTTCTACCGGCAGAAAGGTTGCTTCTTTTGGTAGCCTTATCCTGGGACTTGTGCTTACGATTGCCGGACTTGGACTTTCCATGACCGGAGCAGGCGACCTTATCTTAGGTACGTTGCCCATTAACGGAACACCAACACCTATTATATTCGGAAGAGGTGCTATGTTCGTAATTGGTATAGTCCTGTTCTTCGTAGGCCTATATCTGTTCCCTACATTCAAACATCATCGCGCAATCGTAAACATCATTTTCCTGTTCCCACTGCTCTTCGCCTTTGGCGTAACAGTAATCATTCCACTCTTCCTCGGTATCGGATATTCCTTCACCGACTGGAACGGAATCCTGATGCACCAGTTCGTAGGTTTTGGCAACTATGCAAGAATGTTCAAACAGACCGCTTTCCTTTGGTCAATACTTCTTACATTCCTGTTCGTTGTATTCAACATGATCCTGGTTAACCTGGTTGCATTTTTACTTGCTCTTCTTTGCACATCAAGGATCAAAGGCCTTGGGTTCTTCAGAGCAGCTTACTTCCTCCCCAACCTTATCGGAGGAATCGTACTTGGTTACATTTGGCAGTTCATTTTCAGTAACGTTGTCACTAAGTTTACCGGTACTTACTCAATGCTTTCGGACACAAAGACAGCTTTCATCGCTATCATCATCGTATACATATGGCAGTATGCAGGTTACATCATGCTCATCTACATCACAGGACTTAACACAATCCCCGGAGATGTACTTGAGGCATCAGCCATCGACGGAGCAAGTCCTCTGCAGACTCTTTTCAATATAAAGATTCCTATGATTGCTCCTACTATTACAATATGTACATTCCTTACTCTTACATCAGCCTTCAAACAGTTCGATGTAAACCTTGCTCTCACAAACGGTAAAGGATCAGTTCAGTTCCTTGGAGAGTATATCGCAAACGGTACAGAGATGCTTGCACTGAACATCTACTCCACTGCAGTAATCAATAACGACTATGCTCTGGGCCAGGCCAAAGCGGTTCTTTTCTTCATCATCCTGGCAGCTGTATCTATCATGCAGGTACGTATATCTAATAAGAAGGAGGTGGAATTATAATGCATACAAAAGAAAAGCCCGTTACCGTAGCTATAAGATTAGTAATTGCTATAATTATCGCAGCTTATGTATTGTTCCCATTCCTCCTGCTTGTTATTAACTCAGGAAAAGAGACTTCCGATATCACTGCTAATCCTGTCAGCCTTGCAGGATCAAGCCTTGGACAGTTCAGATTCAACATTCACGAAGTTATCAATGACCCTAACTTCCTGTTCTGGAAATCCTTTGGATATTCAGCACTGATCACGGTTGTATCCCTGGTTCTGCTCTCATTATTCGGAGCAATGGCAGCCTGGGTTATCTGCAGAAACAAGACAGTTTGGTCAACAATCATTTACTTTACCTTCATCGCATCAATGATCATTCCTTTCCAGGTAGTAATGCTTCCTCTTATTTCTACCTTCCGTGATGTAGGAAAGTTTATCGGAATTCCAATGCTTCAGTCAGTTCCCGGTATTGTATTTGCTTATCTGGGATTCGGCGGAGCGATGACAGTGTTTATCTTAAACGGCTTTATCAAGGGCGTTCCCTTCGACCTTGAGGAAGCAGCTTCCATCGACGGATGTACACCTGAGCAGACATTCTTCCAGATCATCTTCCCTCTGCTCACACCTGTTATCACAACAGTTACAATCCTTAATGGTATGTGGATCTGGAACGACTACCTTCTTCCTTCAATGATGCTTGGACAGAACGGTAAGGTAATGACAATCCCGATCGCCATCCAGAAGTTCGTTGGATCTTATGTAAAGCGTTGGGATAGAATTCTTCCCGCTGCACTGCTTGCTATCATTCCTATGATCATCATCTTCCTTATCGCACAGAAACAGATCATGGAAGGTATGATAGAGGGTGCTGTAAAGGGCTAACTTCCTTATTACCAATAACTTCATATATACATAAAGAAAATCCCGACATTCAGATGAATGTCGGGATTTTTGATGTCGGGCCAAAAGTCTCTGCCAGGCTCAGGGGCCGTACATGTTGTACAGTCGATTCGGGTACGCTCTCGCTCGAGTGTGCTTCGTAGCGGTACTAATGCCCTAAAGGACAGGGCATTAGTGCCGACGAGCACTCACGCCCACTCATCGGCTTGTACAACATGTACGGCCCCTGAGCCTGACAGAGACTTTTGGCCCTGGCATCATTAAATGCACATGTCTCTTATATGTTTTGTTTTATCATGTGTTCTTTCAAATACAGAGACACTTATGTCTCCAATTGATAATCTTCTTATATATAGTACAAGTTTTCCCTCAAATGTTTCCCTGTAATCTGAAGTATAAGGAGTAAGATCAGATAGATTGCCGTTGTCAATTCCTGCAAGTTCTCCTGCTCCGGTGACCTCTGCCATAATATCTTTTTCCAAAAGACCCTTTGGAAGCTTCACAAGAATCTGATATAAATAGCCGGTTTCATTCTGATCTTCTACAAACTCTGTTCCTACATCGGCGCAATGCATCAGTTCAGGCTTCCAAAGTTCTACAGTTACTTCATCAGTTTCTTTTTCGAAAAGCCCTTCGCCTCCCCAGAGCTTGCTTCTTACATTAAACTCTTCCTTGGCAAAGCCTGCTGTGGTAATAAACCCTGCTGACGAACCTCTGATGGGCCATCCGTGTGCTTCTCCCAGATAATCGATTCCGGTCCAGATAAACTGTCCGCACACGAAGCTGTTATCTTCTACAATCTTCCAGGCTTCAGTGCTGTGGCCATTTTCACTTCCAAGAAATGTCTTATTGGGGAAGCGCTTGTGATCCTCGGCATATAGATGTTCCTTGTAGTTATAACCCACTACATCCATTTCATCTATAAAGCCGATCCTGGTTGACAGCTCGGGAAATGCTGCTGCCACAGTCACAGGCCTTGAATCATCCTCATCCCTGACTATAGCCACAAGCTCTTTTGCCAAAACAGCAAGTCTCTCCATGTTTGGCTTGTTAGCATCGTACTGCCTCTCAGCTGCAGGTTTGTTCTTGTCATTGTTGCCTGTCATCTCAGAAAACATGGGATGACAATAAGGATCATTGGGATAATCTATCTCATTGCCTATGCTGTAAAGAATAACTGATGGATGGTTTCTGTCTCTCCTGACCATCGTCCGAAGGTCAGTCTCATGCCACGCAGGAAAGTCCTCGTAATATCCCTGGTGCTTTGGAGGATAAACGTTGTGACCTGTTGACCACTTGTTCTTCGGATTCTCCCATTCGTCAAAGGCCTCATCCATCATCATAAAGCCAAGTTCATCACACAGGTCATAGAGCTCTGGCATGTGAGGATTGTGGCTGCACCTTATTGCGTTGCAACCGGATTTCTTTAGAAGCTCAAGACGTCTTCTCCACACTTCCTTTTTCATGGCTGCACCAAGGCATCCGCCGTCGTGATGAACGCACACACCTTTGAACTTCATGCTCTCTCCGTTTAAGAAAAAGCCTTCATCCGGGTCAAAAGAAAATGTCCTTATGCCAACCTTTTTCCTGTCCGCCACATAGCTCGTATCTCCTGCAGTTATCCTGGTTTCCAGGGTGTACAGATATGGAGAATCCGGGCTCCATAGCTTGGGAGCTTTTATGTTTCCCGAAAGGTCTATTACTAACGTATCACCTTCCGGCACTACAGGCTCACTTTCCATAGTAAGAACAGTCATCCCGTCTTCATCAAGCAGCGCATTGGATATTACTATGCTATCCGCCCCGGCAGTCAGAAGCTCGTTTCTGACAGACACTTTGGCCAGTGTCCCATCTCCATCAGTTTCAACGCTATCGCACTTAAAGAATATTCCATCCACAGCGGGAGCTGTTTTCTCGGAAACCAAAATGCTGACTTTACGTGTTATTCCACTGCCTGTAAACCACCTGGAATCTGCTATATCGGTGTGAACCACCTTAACGCTGATCTGAAGCTTTTCATCTCCAAAGCTCGCCTGATCAGAGATGTCATAACTGATCTGGGCATAGCCACTGGGTCTTTTACCAAGGAAATAGCTGTTAACCCATACATAGCTGTTCTTGTAGATTCCATCAAAGATCAGGGTGATCCTCTTGCCACGGTATTCTTCCGGAATACTTATGTCGGTCCTATACCATGCGATTCCGCCGCGAAGATACCCTGTTCCGCTGGAAAGCTCTTTTGAAAAAGGAGCTTCCACAGAAAAATCATGAGGAATTGTAACTTCTTCCCAGGCGCTGTCATCATAGCCCTTGTACCAGGCCTCTTCGCATTCACCATAATGAAATTTCCAATTATCCGTAAGAATTATTCTCTCAGTATCCATAGTTTCAGCCTAAGTCTGGCTCGTCCTTCAGCTCTATGCTGTCCGTGTGTTTACCGTCTGTTTCAAAGACAATGATCTCGTTTTCTCCATCTTTAAGAAGTGGTGCGGGAAGATACAGTCTCTTTTGCGGTCCGATTTCCCAGAACCTTCCGAGGTTAAATCCATTTATGAAAATGACGCCCTTTCCCCATCCATCAAAGTCAATGAATGTGTCGCCCTTTTCATCCACATCAAATGTAAAGCGGTAGAACGCAGGAGTTCCCTCTTTGTATTCCTTACTAAAGTCGATCTTATCTACATTATCAAGGGGCAGTGTGTGAATGTCCCAGCCACTGTGAATATGGCCGTTGATCTGAACACATCTTCCAATACCTTTTCTCTGAAGTTCCATGCGAGGTCCGAAATTGACTCTGCCCATGTTTTCAACGAGCACATCAAATTTCTCGTTAAGACCCGCAAGAGATCCTGTGGAAAGTCCGGCCTCGCCAATTGCAGCAGGAGCCTGTTCGGGAGTCAGTCCTCTCTCCATCATAAACTTGCCGGCAAGGAACTGAGCAGGTCTGCTGCAAGCAAGATATTTCTCAAGAGGGATGTCATGCTCGACATCAAGTTCATGGTCGTAAAGAGTAATGAGAGGATTTTCCTCAACAAATACATTTGCTCTGTCAGCTGTCTCCCAGAGCCTTAGCTTGGCAATTCCCGCCTCGGAATGGAGAGTCGTCCTGTACAGGATATATCCGTAGTTCTGATCAAGCTCCTCCATATTTACCGTATATGGGAGGTGCACTGCTTTGCTGATATCATCCACTACGCTAAACAGACTTACCTTTTCCTTGCATGTCAGCTTGCCGTAGTTCTTTCTCTTTACCTCTGCAGGAAGCTGAACCTGCGGAATCTCTGCATATTTTGAAATGATCTCTTTGTACTTTGTATATTTCTCGGTAATCCTGCCATCCTCTGTAAGGATTCCGTCATAGTCATAGCTCGTAACATCCGGGGTAAGCTCGTCGTAATAATTCGATCCGTTTGTGAATCCGAAATTGGTGCCACCCTGGAACATATAGATGCTAACATTCCCAAGCTCAAGCATCTTCTCAAGGTCCTCGCAGCTCTGAACGAGGTTACCTTTCATATGTCCGCCGTTGCCCCAGTGGTCAAACCAGCCAACCCAGAATTCTGCGCACATCAAAGGACCATCAGCTGTGTATTCCTTCAATACGTCAAATCTCTCTTTTGTTCTTGATCCAAAATTGCCGGTAGGATGTGCACCCTCAGCATAGCCGCCGCGATAGCTCTCATGGTATGGTCCGTCGGAGGTGATAAGCGGTACAGTAACGCCAAGCTTTCTCATAAGGTCCACCATGAATTTCATGTACTCATGGTCGTTGGCATAGTACCCATACTCATTCTCAACCTGCATGAGTATAACATTGCCGCCATTATCAATCTGGTACTTGGTTATCCTGGGCATCAGAACTTTGTAGTAGTCTTCCACTGCATCCATAAAGGGTTTATAGCTGACTCTAAGGCGCATGTTTCTGTCCTTTAAAAGCCATGCCGGTAGTCCGCCAAATTCCCACTCTGCGCAGATGTATGGTGATGGCCTGAGTATAATGTAAAGTCCCAATTCAGTTGCCAGCTTGATAAAGCTTTCAACGTCACAGAGTCCTTCAAAATTAAACTCGCCCTTCTTTGGCTCTGTCAGGTTCCATGGAATGTAGGTTTCAACTGTGTTGCAGCCAAGAGCCTTAAGTTTCAATAATCTGTCTTCCCAGTATTCAGGCACAGTTCTGAAATAGTGAAAAGAGCCTGCTATTACTTTAAAAGGTTTATCATTAAGATAGAAAGTATCCCTGATTTCAAATTTTCCCATAATTTCTCTACTCTAATCAAAAGGAATACTGCTCCAATAATGAAACAGTATTCCTTTTTTATTTTTGCTATAGTTTTTTTCGGCAGTTAATTACTTGTAAAGAGCATCAAACTGAGTCTGAAGTTCTGCTGTTACATCCTCAATACCTGCAGTCTTAAGTGCTGCCTGCATCTCAGCTACGATATCCTCAGCGCTTCCGTTGTAAAGACCATAAGAAATCTGCTTCATGTAGTTTGTATACTGCTCGTTGCAGTTGTCGATCTTGCCCTGAATACTGTCTACATCAGGAACGAACTGTCCATAAGGATAGTCAATCTTGATCTTGTCATATTCAGCATAGAGCTTGTCGATTGCATCCCAGTTTCTGGTAGCATCTTTGATCTCGATATCATCGTTTCTGCCCCACCAGTAGTTGGTCATACCGTTGATATTCTGAGTCTCTGAATTGTATCCTTCAGGTGTAATACGAAGTCCGTTGGCATCAAGATCCCATGAAACTCCCTGGATACCATAGTTAAAGAGCTTGTAGCACTCAGGATCGTTTCTGATAAGGTCATAAACCATAAGTGCGCGCTCAGGGTTATCACTTCCTGCAGAAACAGCCATTGCACCGTGTGTGATTGAAAGTGCAATTACGTTTCCTGTCTCTTCGCCAAAGTAGAACATTCCAACTTCTGCATCAGGATCATCCTGGAAAATTGTGTTTGCAGGTGTTGCTGAGCAAAGATCTGTCCATGTCTGTGTGTGGTGCTGCTCAACAGCAACATCGCCTACACGGAACTCATCACGGTTACTTCCTGATGTGTTGTTAAGTACGTCTGTAGGCCATACACCTGCCTCAGCCCATTCCTTCATGAGCTTAGCATACTCAACAAGTGACTCTGTCTCTGTAAGAGCAGGAGTTGTGATTGTGTAAAGGTCGTCCTTGGAACCGCCCCAAAGAGCACCTGAGCAGATACCATCGATAGGCACGAAGTCTGTATGTGAAGCGATCCAACCGTTAGCCATCTGTGCGTACTGTGTTCCGTCTGAATCCCATACATATTTAAGATCTGTCTTGTTCTCTTTGCACCACTTTACATATGTTGTCATATCTTCCCAGCTATGAACACCATTTGCAAGTCCTGCCTCTTTAGCCCAGTCAAGACGATAGATCCAGCCGTGGTTAGTCCACTGTGCATAGTTGTCCTCAGGCATCAGATAAATATCACCGTCATATTTGCAAAGTTCCCAGTGATCTGCAGGAACGCTTGCCCATGTCTGAGGTGCATAGGTCTGAAGCATCTCCTCTGAAAGCTCAAGGAAAGCACCATTCTTAGCATTTGGCCATGCATCAAGCCAGTCAGAAGCTGTTCCGACAAGGTCTACACTGCCGTCCATACGAGCAAGTGTAAGGTTGTAGTTTGAAAGATAATCTGTCCAAGGAATATAGTAGATCTCAAGCTCTGCATTAACTTTCTCAGTAAGGATAGCATTGAGCTCATCAAGCATAGCGTTAAGGTTAGCTTCCTTCTCGCTTCCTGACTCCGGCGGATCTCCTGTGGTCATATAAGAGATAACCACATGCTCTGATGTATCGATTGCAGCTGCATCTGCCCCTGCAGATGTATCTGTCTTTGCTGTGTCTGCTGACTGAGTTTGAGCTCCTGTTGTGTCAGCACCTGTTGTTGTGTTGTCAGCCGTTGATGAACCGCAGGCAGCGATTCCCATTACCATGCTTACGCTAAGTAATGTTGCCAATAACTTCTTCTTCATTTCTTTCCTCCTTTAAAACTTTTCTTTTATTTATCAACCTTGGCCGAACAAGGAAGTGTTCTCAGCCAAGGAAGTGCTCTTAACCTTTAACCGCTCCAACAGTAATACCACCGATGAAGTACTTCTGAACGAAAGGATAAAGAAGTACGATCGGGCCGGTTGCAAGAACCGCGTTAGCCATCTTAACACTCTGCTCAGGAATATCCGTAAGAGTTACGTACTGTCCGGCAACTGAGTTACGCAGAGCATCAAGCTTATTTACAATTTCATAAAGAGTGTACTGAAGAGGCTTAACCGTAACCTTGGCTGTAAGGAACAGTGAAGACTGATACCACTCATTCCAATAACCAAGAGCCAGGAAAAGACCTATTGTTGCAAGCGCGGGTTTGATCATAGGGAGGATCAGATAGACAAAGATTGTCATATCTCCCGCGCCGTCAATCTTGCCGGACTCGGTAATCTCATGAGGAATCTGCTTGATGAAATTCTTCATAAGAATTATCAGCCAGGGCGACATCATAAGCGGCAGCAAAACCGCCAGATAGCTGTCAAGAAGCTTGTAGGTCTGTGTCATGAGCAAATAGTAGGGAGCAAGTCCCGCACTAAACAGGCTCGTAAAGTAAATATAGAAAGAAATTGCATTTCTGAACGGGAAGTCTTTTCTCTGAAGCGCATAACCTGTCATGGCTATGATCAGAAGTCCGCATACAGTACCGATCAGAGTCAGTGCTATTGTAAGAAGATAGGACTTCCAGATATTTCCGCTTCCGATTACCATCTCGTAAGCCTTGAGTGTAAATTCCCTTGGAAAGAGCTGAACACCATGGGTTCTTATATACGACTCACTTGTAAATGAAGTTCCGATTATTATAAGGAAAGGAAAAACACAGGCTACGGCATAGAGTGTTACAAGAACGTATCCAATGCCTCTTACTATGTAATCCGAAGTTCCCAGTTTTATCTTGGAGTTTGAAGCCTCAAACTCAATTTCTTTATTCTTAGCCATTATTTTGATTGCTCCTTATCATCAGAATAGCGAGTAGTCAGGATCTATCTTCTTGACTGCAAAGTTAGCAAGCATTACGATTGCAAAACCAACCAGTGACTGATAGAAGCCAACTGCTGATGCGGTTGAGAAATTGAAGTCTGACATGGTAGCTCTGTAAACGAAGGTCTCAATAATATCCGTTGTCTCATAGAGAACTGAGTTGGATCCGATGATGTTCCAGAACAATCCGAAGTTACCTCTTACGATTCCGCCAAGAGCAAACAGGATAAGGATTACAATTGTAGGACGAAGCGATGGCAGAATGATGTATCTGATACGCTGAAAAGCATTGGCTCCGTCAACCTTGGCAGCTTCGATTATCTCGGCATCAATACCGCAGATAGCAGCAAAGTAAACAACTGAGTTGTAGCCGGTCTGCTGCCACAAATGGATCAGCACTATCAGCCACGGCCATACCGACGGATCTGAATACGGCTGCCATTTAGCCTTGCCCAGAGCTACAAGTATCTCATTAACAAAGCCCGTATCATAGTTCAGAAGTGAGTAAACCAAAAGGCCTACAAGAACCTGTGAAATGAAATAAGGCAGGAACATCAGTGTCTGTGACACCTTCTTGAACATCTTGGCTCTGATCTCGTTAAGCAGTATTGCTATGATAACCGCTACAAGGTTACCAAGAATGATAAACGCCAGATTATAAAGGACGGTATTTCTGGTCAGGGAAAAGAGCTTTCCCGACTCTGCCAGGAATTCGAAATTCTGAAGTCCGACGAACTTACTTCCGAATATGCCCTTGCGGTAGTTGTACTTAACAAAAGCAACCCAGATACCGGGCATTGGCATATAGCTGAACATAAAGAAAAAGACAATTGCAGGCAGACACATAAGTTCAAGGACTCTGTATCTCCAGAGTGTCTCTAAAACTCCACGCTTTTTAACTCCCGTAGAAGCCTTCTTACTCTTGTTACTCATATCTTCCTCCCACTGCCATGTTTCCGGCCGCCGGCACAAATTGCTGTATATATTGTGCATTATTACCTTTTGCAACCGATTTCATAATTTAATTTAATCATGTTTGCACTATAAAAGTCAACAGTATTTCTGAAACCGATTGCAATTTTGGCGATATGCAACAAAAAAGCGAAGTCATTTTGTTGACTTCGCCGTAATTATTTACAATATCAAAAAACGTTTGTTTATATTATTTGCCTGCCTCTCCCGAACTCTCTCTTATGACAAGCTTCGGAGTGATGATCTGAACAGCTTCTACCTCTTCTCCCCTGGCAGCTGCAATCGCTGTATCAATCAGGACTCTTCCGTAGTTCTCATAATCGTAGTCAATACTGGTGAGTTTTGGAATGGTAAGATCTGCAATATAAGTATTATCAAAGCTGACCAGCGATATATCTTCCGGAATTCTAAGGCCATGTTCACGGATACTTCTTACTGCACCACTGGCAGCAAAGTCGTTGATCGCTATAATGGCAGTCGGTCTGTCTTCAAGTTCAAGGATCTTATTGGTACACTCATATCCTGATTCAGGATCGTATGTACCGTTGATTACATATTCACCTTTTTCCTTGATTCCATGTTTTCTTAAAACTTCCTGGTATTTGAGGTACTTGTTGTAAGTGGAAGTAACCCTCATCTCTCCGCCTACCAGAGCAATCTTCTGATGCCCCAGACCTATGAGATGTTCCATTACAGTATCCATAGCTCCGGATTCATCTATGACAACGCTGTGTACTGAAGTCTTATCGAGCTTACCGGTAACAATGACGGGGGTCTTCTCACAGATCCCTCTGACCTTAAGAGCATAGTCCTCATCTGTAATAAGGTCGTCAACTCTTCCACCCATCTGTATGATGGCGTCAACCTTCTGCTGCAGCATGATATCCAGCTGAGCCTTTTCTCTTTCAATTTCACCAAAGCTGTTGGAGAGCACAACGCTGTAACCGGCCTTCTCGGCAGCCAGTTCACAGGCCACAAAAAGTGCGGAATAATAAGGGTTTCTGACATCCGCAGCTATAATACCGATGTTCTTTGTGGCAGTATCAGATAGTCCCTTGGCCAGGGCATTGGGTTTAAAGTTATATTTCTCAATGAGCTTCTGTATTCTTTCTTTCTTTTCCTTGCGTACAGAAGCACTTCCGTTGAGTACGCGCGAAACAGTGGACGCAGAAACCCCTGCCTCCTCTGCTATATCGTAAATCGTAATCGTCTTGCCATTGCCCGCTTTGTCTTTATCCATAATCACTCCGTCATAAGCTTTCTGAAACCGATTTCAAAATTAATATTACGGGATTGAATATAACCTGTCAAGATAGTACAAAAAAAGAGGGCACATTGGGTGCGCCCTCTTTCTGAACTTTCTTTTACTGTGTAATTGAAGCCATTACAGGAACTCTGATAAATGCAAGACTTCCGTGGCGTGTCATATTAACAACTACATGATCCTTACGAATCTCAACAACAGGAAGCTGTACCCAGCTGCCGCCCTGTGCCTGATATACAGCAATATTGTCGCCGGGCTGAACGCCTGCCAAGAAGAAGTTAACCTTAGCTGTTGAGAATGCAACACCGGGAGAACTTGTCTCTATGCAGCTTACAAGGCTTCCGCCAACCTTTCCTGCCAGACTGTTTGCAGAGGTGATTGTTCCGCCTGCAGGTGCCTTAATGGTAAAGGTAACATTACTTCTGCCGCCGTTTATCTCAATCTTGCCGCCCTGATATGTCATGGTTCCGCCGAAATTAACATAGTTTCCGCCGCTTGTAGGAGCAGATGGTTTTGATGATCCGCCGCCACCGCCGCCTCTGTTGCTTGCCTGTACAGCCTTTGTAAGATCAGAGATGCTCTTTCTGAGCTCTGCATTCTCTTTTTCGAGCTCCTCGAGCTTTTCCATGATCTCTTTTGGCGTTGGACTCTGTACACTACTTACTTCATCCGCAGCAAATACGCAGATAGATGATGTGACAAACAGAACCGATGCAAGTGCAAGTGCTATGATTTTTTTCATTTTCGCGCCTCCATACTTTCTTTCTAGAATCTATATTCCCATGATAAGTAATATCATTCAGGCTCAGAATAATCTATTTCCCTGTCTATCTTTCCCATTACATCACCTACAAGACATCCAACAACGATAATCTGCTTTGAAGGATCAGTATTGTCAGTAGTAGTCAGAGTTATGATAAAATTCTCAGGTGCCACGGCTCCTTCCCATCCGCTTCGGATGTTCTTGGTCATGGACCTGGAGTTGTAAATCTCGTCAAGAAAAGCCTGGCAGCCTGATGCACAGGTAAAGTCGTACTCCTCAAGCAGCCTCGTATTACTGCGGCTGTAAGCTGCAAAGGCATAATATATAAGTGCATTTCCTTCCATATACACATATATGTAAGGATGTTCTTCAAAATACTTTCTGTCCAGAAACTTCTGGACATCCGCAAACATGGTTCCGTCCTCAGGCGATGAGCCGTGCAGAACTTCATTGAAATCACACATGTCCTTTAAGTTTGCGCATTCGGTATATATGGCACCCTTAGGATCTGTCTCTTTATTCACATTGTGATTTATGTAAAAAGAGTCATCTCCATCGGAACTCTGCAGCACAGGATAATCGATTGAGGTGTTCGGAACGTTTATCCACGCAAAGATATCTTCATTGGTTTCCCTAAGCTTTGCGATATCAACGTGGCTTTCCTCACTACTTTCAGTACTCTCAGCCACAGCTTGCGTTGTCCCGTCTTTAGCACATCCTGACAGGAGAGCTATAGCCATGAGCACAGCAAGCACTTTCCCGAAGGCATACCTATCTATATGTTTGTATCGGCATATTTTCGACATTAGTTTAGTCCAGGTAGTCAATTTTTTTATAAAAAGTCTCGATGATAGTCTTATACAGGTCATCGTCATCTACAATAAACTCATCATAGATGTCGTTTATCTGTGTTTTTCCTTTTATCATCTTAAAATCAGTGTCATCAAATTTGTATTTGGTCAGATCCGGTGCAAGATAGCTGATCTCATCCACCGTTATATCCGTAACCATCTTATCTTTTATTGCTGTAAAAAGCTCTACAGCAGCATTCGGGTCCTGAAGGCTCTTTTCTCTTGCCACGTCAATAAAGGCATTAAGATACTGACGCTGCCTTTCAAGCCTTTTATCACTTCCGCCGGACTCAGACATATCTCTGCACTTAAGATATGTAAAGGCCTGTTCCCCCGTCAGATGAACCTGCGCACCTTCATAAAGCTCTTTATCCCACTTGGTGAGATCCTCTATTACATCTACATCAACTCCGCCGATCTGATCATTGATCTCAGGGATTGCACTCATGTTGATGGCCGCATAGCCGTGGATCGGAAGCTGATAAAACATGCTTGAAACAGCCTTCACCTGGTATTCACAGCTCTTTTCCATTCCGTCGCCAAAGCCGTGCTGGATCGCGATCTGAGCCACTATTGTATTCTGATATCTTCCGTACTCGTCATAGATATCAACGTTGGTCATGGAGTTACGGTTAATGCCGATTATCTTTATGGTCTCCTCGTCGGGATTTAAGACCAGCAGGAACAGCGCATCGGCCTGTCCTCCGTCCATTCCCTCGGCAACCGGCGTTACGACCTCGTCTTTTTTATCTATTCCCATGATCAGGAAAGTTGTAATGTTCTCGTTGTAATCATAAACAGAGCCGTCATATCTTACCCAGTCCGACTGCCATGCTACGCCCGCACTTTCGCTCACAGGTTCTTCTCCCTGCACAAGCATAGGTGTGCTGGTTGCAGATTTGGAACTAAGATTTGATTTTCCAAAGAATCTCACTGCCTCAAACCCTGCCATGACAAGCACGATAAGTGTCATGACACTGGCCCAGATAATGAGAAAGACTCTGCCTTTTCCTCGCATGTTTACGGCTCCTGATTGCCGGCAGAATTCTCAGCAGATGATGCCTCTTCGCCGGCTTCCTGTTCTCCTGTAGATGTCTCTTCTTCGCCTGATAAGATGTCTGTATCAGACGCAGCTATGTTTGGAAACATCGGATCCTCCATGGTCTCTGAGGAATCTCCGAAGCTGTCTATGTCTGCAATGTCTGCAGGAAAAACTCTGGACTGCTTGGTGACGTTTCCGCTGTAATCTGCGACTGCATAATATACAACCGCAGTCTCTTTTTCCCTGTTAAGTACTACCTTCTCTACAACAATCCTGCTGGTAAGGTCTCCGTCCTTGGAATCGTAGGCGTTTATTCCGACCTTTAGGTTGTTGTCCGTGGTCTGCGAATCATAGATGATGTCAGTCGCAGAAAACCGAAACTCCGGAGCTGTGCGATCGCTCCTTGTGTAGGCCACCACAATGAGAAAAATCAGTACCCCACTCAATATGGAAAAGAATATTCCAAGAATATTTCCTCTCACTTACAATCCCCTCAATCTTTCCTCGTTACTCCCGATAAATAATTAAGCTCATTAAGATCATCGTCATCAGGCTCGATATCCGCTACCGGAGCGGGTCTTGGTCTTCCCGAAGTCTCGGGATTATCCTCTCCGTACTTTCCATAGTACTTGCCGTAATACTTGCCGTAGTACTTGCCATAGTAGCTGCCGTAATGTCCGTAATATCCCTTGCCGGAGATATCAACCTTATTGAGTACAACGCCCAGCATCTTGGCACCGGCCTTATCAAGCTGGTCCTTAACTCTCTGAGCAAATCTGTAGCTGATGGAATTACTCTCAATCACCATGATGGTTCCATCGCACTGCTTGGCTACAACCGCCGCGTCGATAACGCTTCCCAGCGGCGGAGTATCTATGATAACGTAATCAAATACCTGCTTCATGTTCTCAAGGACTTTTCCAAAAATCCTTCCACCCAGAAGCTCACTGGGGTTTGGCGGAACAGGTCCTGCAAAGACAACGTAGAGATTTGGAGTATCGGTCTCACAGATAACACTCGAGAGCCTCTCTCTTCCAACCAGGCAGTGGGTAAGGCCGAGTCTTACCGAACCTGTACGGTATCTGCCCACCAGCACTGACTTACGCATGTCGGCATCCACCAGAACAGTCTTTTTACCTGCTTCCGCAAAGGCTCTTGCCAGTGCCATAGCCACGGTGGTCTTGCCCTCTCCCGGAGTACAGCTGGTGACAGAGATAACTCTGACGTTCTGTCCGCTGAATTCCACGTTGCTTCGGAGGGTCTTATATGCTTCTTTTATCTGATAGTTGTTTTCTGACTGACTAAAATGAAGCTTCGCGCTCTGCATACACCCTCCCCCTACTTCTTCTTTTTCTTGTCGGACTTCTTGGATTTCTTTTTATCCGTCTCTTCTGTTGTCAGCGGAACAAGAGCAAGGGTGCTGAGCCCAAGGTATCTCTCAACATCGTCGTTGCTCTTAATGGTGTCATCCAAAAGGTATTCAAGGATTGCGAAGAAAGCAATTATTACAGCTCCCAAAAATCCTGCAATTATGCCCCATCTCATGACGCTTGGTCCGGACTTCTGAGTCGGAACATTGGCTGTCTCAGCAACGTTGATGGCGTCGATATCCATAACGTTGGTGATGTGCTCACTGGCCACTTCTCTGATGCAGTTGGCTATCTGCATAGCCATCAAAGGATCCTCGTCCCTGGCAGTTATCGCAACTATTCGGGTATCGGAAGGTGTATCGACCTTGAGAACCTTTGAAAGATCCTCGTAGTCCACATCCACAAGGTTGAGCCTCTGGATGACCTCCTCGATAACATATCTGCTCTTTATCAGCTCCGCATAGTCCTGGGTGAGCTGTGTGGATATCTGCACGTCGGAATATGTCACGGTCTGGTTTTCTTCTTTGTTAAGGATGTAGATCTTGGTGGTAGAATCGTAGACAGGGTGCAGTACAAACTTACTGACAAAAAGCCCCGCAAGACCAAAAAAGATACCTGCGCTGATTATCAGAAAGGCCCTGCCCAGAAGTACCGAAAATAGTTCCCCCAGATTGATTTCAATTATGTCGTCCCTATTCCCCATGGACACTCCTCTTAGATTAGTTCATTTCTTATCACATTGGCGGGATTGGTGAAAAAGAGCTTCTTCCCGTAATCTTCGCCATATTTTCTCTCTATATAGTTCCTGCAATCAAGAAGATTGGGTGCTCTGCGCCCGGTATCGTGAGCGTCGGATGCAATAAAGTGCACCAGCTCTTCCTTTAGGAGCTTCTTTGTAAAATGGCTTATGCCAAATCCATACTTACCCATGATGCTTGAGGCGTTAACCTGAATAAAGCTTCCCATTTCTATAAGGTCTTTTACCCTTGCCGGATGCGATACGATGTCACTGTACCTCTCCACATGAGCAATTATGGGAATAAAGCCCGCTGCCTGGACCCTGCTCACGGCATTTTGTATCGCCTTGTAAGGGTTTGTCGGATGAAACTCCACAAGCACATAGTCGCTCCCGGCAAGAGAACATATCTTGCCCTCTATAAGCTCCTCCATGGTCTCATCGCTGTAGTAGATCTCGTTTCCGGAAAAGAGCTTTGCCTTTATACCTGCTTCCTTGGCAGCCTCCTGGAGCTTTTTCCTGTAGACCACGTTATGCTCAGGGCTCACATTGTGATGCATGGGCTTGTGATGCGGAGTCAGTATCAGATGTGTGATCCCGTTTTTGTCAGCAATCCTCAGCATTTCCAGGCTCGTAGCCATGTCGGGTGACCCGTCATCGACCCCCGGCAGGATGTGACAATGTATATCAATAGTCGGCTCAAGTTTACTCATAAATTGATGAAAAGAAATTCCTCACCATAAATTGATATAAAATAATACAATATATCATAATAATTATACTACAGCAAAACGCGTGGTTTCAACATTCTGTGGTGATTTATAGAAATTTTATCAAGATATGGTATGATTTAAATATCATCAAAACCATGTTAGAAAAAGGAGAAAAATTATATGCTTCCGCAGGATCCGATTATACTTTTAAGCTATGTAAATACGCAGCTAAGGGACAACTACTCAAGCCTTGATAAGCTCGCTGAGGGCCTTGATATGAGTGAGGAAGAGGTAAAAGAGATGGTGGGAAAACTTGAAGGTGTTGGGTATAAATATGACGAAGAGGTAAACCAATTTAAATAAAATCAATGGGGAGTCAGTGGGGACGGTTCTCTGGGGGAGTCAGTGGGGACGGTTCTCTTTGACTCCCTTTTTTGATGATCAAAAGGTATAGAATACCTAAGCAAAAGGGAGTCAAAGAGAACCGTCCCCACTGACTCCCCCAGAGAACCGTCCCCACTGACTCCCCACTGACTCACGCCTGAAATTTCACGGCCACGGCGCCTTGTTGCTGCTCGCCTTGCGCAGTAGTCTCAAACTCTTTTACGTCTTCTGCCGAAAATCCTTCTGCAGCCTCTTTTTCCAGGCTGATCTCATAGTTTATTGTTCTGGCGAGGGCGATAAGTCCTGCGCCGAAAACGTAGTCCCCGTCATCATGGGCTTTTTTCACATATCTTTCTATACTTGCAATAAGGTGTTCTCTCGGAAATTCCGAAAGCACCCTGATAGCATCATCAAAGTAGGGCTTCTCAATGTCCCTAATGCAGTCAAAGAGGAAATCTTCCGCCTTTAAGTTGTCAGGAAACCCTAGTTTTTCATAGAGCTTTACTCCGTTGAGGACATAGATATCCTTCGTATACCTGCCTAAATCTGCAAAAGCATCACCATTTTTGACACTGCCGTTTTTTATTCCTTCACATATTGATGCAATTTCAAGATCGGTCAGAGTCTTCTTAAAAAAGACCGGTTTGATATTATCCGGGGATATCAGCGTTTTTATTCGTTTCTTCCCAAGGTTACCTTTTTCAATGCCATTAAATTTCGCACGGCACTTCTGTTCCCACTGATATCTGAATTCATTCCAGTCCGCGGTAGCAAATCTGGAAGTCGAAAGGTGCATGTCTGCCTTGACCGCGTCAAAAGCCTCTTTGCATATTTCTTCCGGATAGTCTGATACAGTGCCCATAAGTTCCTTCAGCGCTTCTGTTATCTTCTTGTTTCCGGACCACTCCTGCTCACCGCCATATACTCCATCAATCATGTAAACAAAACATTTGTCGTCATGGCTTCTAAAATCAAATCTCTTGACCAGTGCAAGTGGATAGTACTTTCCTTTGATGTATACCCACCTTCCGCTGCTGCTTACTTGTACATCCTTAACTTTCTTGCCTTTACTTGTCACGTAGGGGCGGAATTTCTCTCCCGCGAGAAGTCTGTATATCTCACTCTTAAGGAACTTATCTCCCCAGTAAGGTACGACCTGGTCGTGAGCAAATCTCTCTGCTGTATGTTTTATTAAAAGAACTGCCGGAGCGCCGAATACCAGAAGTCCAATCGGCATTGATGCCAATGCAATAAAGGAACAAAGAAGGGTTATAAATACCCAGTAAATCTTTTTGAATAATTCTCCGCTCCTGAAATACCCTTTTAAATAGTTCCACATGTGCTTACTGCTTTTTCCTTTTCTTTATCTGTTTCTTTAAGAGTTATCTCATACTTGATCTCTTTTGACAAGCTTATGAGTCCTGCTGCCCAGACAAGATCGTCGGCATCATGGGCCTTTACTATATCCGCATCAATACGAGCGATAAGTTCATCCTTAGGAAACATATTCTTAAGAACAGCAATCGCATCATTAAAGTATGACTTCTTAATATCCTTAAGGCAATCAAAAAGAAAGCCCATCCATTCTTTATTTGCAGGATATCCGATCCTTTTGAGGACATTTATTCCATTACATACACAGTACTCATCGGAATAGTTTGTTATGTCAAAAAGAGCATACGGCCTTTCTATCTCACCATTTTTAATAGCCTTTGCAATGGTCTTGAGCTCATCATCAAGAAGGACTCTTCGAAACATCTGCTTGTAGACGATGTGTTCCTCGGTAATCTCTTTAAGAGATTCTTCTATTTCCTCATCAGTGGCCTTTCCACTAAGAAGCTTTGAATACTCCCTCTCCCAAAGGTATCTTACTTCAAACCAGTCAGCATAGGCCAGTTCTTTGTAATCTCCGGACCATACTTTCTTAAAAGCTTTGGCGCGATTACTCGGAAGATCATCATAGGTAGTATCATCAATTCTAAGTGCCAGTGGTGGAAAGAGCTCTCTGAGAGCCATTTTGACAAGTCCCGGCCTGTGCGTCTTGACATTTATCATAACCGATTCGCCGTCTATCATTTCAAACTCATTTTCAAGTCCGGAAAGTCCCTTAATAAGGGGTATCGGATAAATTTCTCCTACGATCATGACCCATCTTCCGCTTTCACTTACCAGAACATCATTGCACTTATAGCCGTCTTTCGTTATATAAGGCGAAAACTTATCCTCAGCAAGAAGCTTAAAAATCGCATCCAGGCCAAAGAGCTTTCCCCAGTAAGGAACCGGCGATTTAATTCTAAAGGATAACAAAATGGTTAAAAGACCTTTAATATAATTCCACATAAAAAATCCAATCCAACAAATAAGGGAAACGCTTTAGAGAGCGTTTCCCTAAATATCTACATCTTATTTAGCAAGGATCATCATGATCTCGTTGCTTCTCTGTACAAACTTGGTCATTGCTTCGCCCTCAAGAGGTGCATTCTGGATGCGTGCAAGATCATAGAGCTGTTCGCAGATGGTCTTGGTGTTCTCGCCATCTTCATGCTCCATCACATACTGAACAAGAGGATGATTAGCATTTAAGATAAGGGTCTGTCCCTCTGCTCCGAAGTCGCCCATTCCCATTCCGTTCATGGCATACATCTTCATCATCTCTGCCATACGACGGGACTCCTCGGATACAGTAAGCATTGATGAAACTTTCTTATCCTTAAGCTTCTCAAGCTTAACAGTGAGCTTGTCGTTCTTAAGAGCTTTCTTGATCTTCTCTGAGAGCTCTTTCTCCTTCTCTTCAAGCTCAGCTGCTGCTTTCTTGGAAGTTCTGGACTTAAAGGTATCTGTAAGGTCAGCGTCGATTCTCTTAAAGCGGATGCCCTCGTTCTTGCGCTCAAGCTGCTCCATGAAAGGAACGTCGATGTTGTGCTTCATAACGAATGCTTCCATCTTCTGAGCCTTGAACATGTTGATGTACTGGCTCTGCTGCTGCTCGTCTGTTACGTAGTAGATGGTGCGAGGCTCCTTGTCCTCTTCCTTGGCATCATCTGCCTTGGCAGCATCCTCAGCAGTCTCGGCTTTCTTGCCCTCGTCAACCACTTCAGCCTCAACCTTCTCGCCATTCTCATCAACAGCCTCAGCCTTCTTAGCTTCTTCCTCAGCCTCTTTGTTGATCTGAAGAGCCTCAGGAGTTGTAAGGTACTTGCCATCCAGGTTCTTAAAGAGGATGTAGTCTGTCATCTTCTCGCAGAACTTGTCATCGCGAAGGCAACCATACTTGATGAATGGGCTGATGTCGTCCCAGTACTTGTCATAGTTCTCTTTATCAGTCTTGCAAAGACCTGCAAGCTTCTCAGCAACCTTCTTTGAAATGTACTCAGAGATCTTCTTGACAAAACCATCGTTCTGAAGAGCTGATCTTGATACGTTAAGAGGAAGGTCAGGACAATCGATAACACCCTTAAGGAGCATCAGATACTCAGGAATTACTTCCTTGATGTTATCTGCGATAAATACCTGGTTGTTGTAGAGCTTGATTGTTCCCTCGATGGATTCAAACTCCATGTTGATCTTAGGGAAGTACAGGATACCCTTTAAATTGAAAGGATAATCCATGTTGAGGTGGATCCAGAAAAGTGGCTCCTTGTAGTCTCTGAAGACCTTTCTGTAAAACTCCTTGTACTCCTCGTCTGTACAGTCCTTGGGGGTCTTAGCCCAAAGAGGATGGATATCATTAAGAAGCTCAGGTCTTCTCTTTATCTTGTACTGAAGCTCAGGCTCCTCTGTCTCGCCTTCCTTCTTCTCAGGATGAACCTCTTCGATCACTGTATCTGACTCAAGCTTCTCTGAAGCCTTGATAGTCTCTGTTCCCTCTTCATTCTCTTTTGACAGATAGATCTCGTAAGGCATGAATGAGCAGTATTTCTGGATAACTTCTCTTGCCTTATACTCGTTGCAGAACTCAAGACAGTCCTCTGAGAGGTGAAGTGTTACTGTTGTACCGACTTCTGCCTTGGTACCGTCTTCCATCTCAAAGTCTGAACCGCCATCGCAGGTCCAGTGTACAGGTGTGCCACCCTTGTATGAAAGAGTATCGATATCTACAGAATCAGAAACCATGAAGGTTGAGTAAAAACCAAGTCCGAAGTGACCGATGATCTGATCGGCATTGGCCTTGTCCTTGTACTTGTTAAGGAAATCTGTAGCACCTGAAAATGCCACCTGGTTGATGTACTCCTCAACCTCCTCAGCTGTCATACCGATACCGTTATCCACGATCTTGATGGTCTTGTCCTTGTCGTTTAATATAATGTCCACGCGAGGCTTGAAATCATCGGGAAGCTGGTACTCGCCCATCATATCCATCTTCTTGATCTTGGTGATGGCATCGCAGGCGTTAGAGATCACTTCTCTGTAAAAGATATCGTGGTCTGAATAGAGCCATTTCTTGATGATCGGAAACATATTCTCGCTGTTGATTGATAAATTACCTTTTTTTGAAGCCATAATTCTCACTCCCTTTTTCTATATATTGCATTCGCCCATCGGGCAAAAAATGTACATCTATCATCGTACAGAAAATAGTTTAAGACCCCCACAACCAAAAGTCAACAAAAATTTAGCACTCACCAAGGGTGAGTGCTAACAAATGCATTTCTTATCATTTTACGTGTTCTGCAACATAGTCGGAATAGCTCATTCCGGTATATTTCTTAAAGCAGCGGCTGAAATAGTTGGGATCGGGAATTCCCACTTCTGCAGCAGCCTGATACATCTTTACATTTCCTTTTGCTATCTCCATGGCCTTTTTCATTCGAAGGTCCGTAAGATATTCAACAAACTTTTTCCCCGTATCTGCCTTGAATTTTCTTGATAAATAACTTGCTGAGAAGCCGAAGTGCTGGGCTATAAACGCAAGGTTTAATTCCTTGTCCGTGAAGTTCTCCTCAAGATACCTGGTTATCATATCCGTGGAGCTCTCTTCGGAAGCTCCGCCCTCTTCATCTGACTTCTGCTCTTCCCAGTAGTCTTTTTCCTTCTTGAGCTTGTCCGCCGCTCTCTCCAAAACCGGCGTGATCTCAGCCCTTACCATGGGCTTTAGCATATAGTCGAATACCGGGAGGCTTACGCACTTTCTGGCATACTCAAACTTATCGATGGCAGTCATGATGATGATAATGAGCTTGGGGTAACGTGCAGTGGCAACTTCCGTGAACTCGATTCCATCCATAAAGGGCATGGAGATGTCAACAAAGGCAATATCCGGGCGAAGGTCGTCAATGATATTGATGGCCTCAATTCCGCTGGCTGCTTCTCCAACAACCTCCATTCCGAGGCTGTCCCAGTCAATGGCTGCTCGCATCAGTTTTCTTGCGGATTCCTCATCATCTATTATCATTACTCTCAGTGCTCTGTTCATCATTTTGCTCCAATGGTTATTTCAATTCTGGTGTACTCACCGGGTTCACTTTCTATTTTAACGCAGTCTTTTTTGCCCGTGTACATTCTGATTCTCTGAATTGTTCCCCAAAGTCCGAAGCTCTCATCCGCCTCCTCCGGCCTGTCCTTCTCATCAGCAGAGAGGATCTTGTCGATCTTATCCTGATCCATTCCAACACCGGTATCTTTGACTATGATGTGAAGCTCCCTCTCGGGATACTCCTCGCCCTCGATTTCATCGATGTAGGCCGAAATACTGATAAGACCCTTCTCACCTTTTAATCTGATGCCGTGGTAGATACTGTTTTCAACCAGCGGCTGAAGGATAAGTTTAGGGATGATAAAGTTCTCTGTCTCTTCGGGTATATCATATTCATCTTCTATTATATCCCCATATCTGAGTTTTTGCAGGGACAGATAGTCCTGTACAATCTTAATCTCCCTTGAGAACGGTATATCTCTGCCGCCCTTGCTAAGGAAGTTGCGGTAGAAGCTTCCCATGGTCTCCAGCGCGTCATGAACCTTGTCAGCTCCCGCATCCAGCGCCATGTAGCCTATGGTCTCGATGGAGTTATAGAGGAAGTGCGGTTTTATCTGCTCCTGGAGCACACGCATCTCGGCCCTCTGAAGGGTCTTTTCCTTCTCCATGAGTCTGTCGATCAGCTCGTTAACGTGGTCGATCATGTTGTTGTAGTCGCCCTCAAGCATGTCAAACTCACTGCTGCTGACCTCAACATCGATCTTCTTAAGTTCGCCCGAAGCTCTGTTTTTCTCCATGGCAGAGGAGAGCTTGAACACCGGATCGGTTATGTTTCTGCTGATAAAAGAGCCTGTAAAGAGCGCCAGTACAACAAATATGGCAAGCATAAATATCAGGACGTTTATCGCGGTAAAAGGCACTACCTCGTTGCCGTAAGTAGAGACCTTAAGCAAAACTATGGGCATATTTCCAACTCTGCAGCCGGAAGCAAGTCCCTTTTCGCCTTCTATTGTTATATCCTTATGGACAATGTCTTTTGAGATAAAAGAGCTGTCGAAATAAGGCGCAAGATTTCTGTTGCCTGCAAGAAATGAGCCATCACTTCCCATGATACAAATATCGGTATACCTAAGATCTACCAGCATCCTGTTAAAGATAGCCGAAGAAATATTCATCATCATAAGACCTGTTCTTTGCTGGGAATCCAGGTCATAAATAGCTCTGGCGATGGTTACCATCGGCTTGTTTCCAAGCTTTTTGGCAACATTGTTTGAATTAAGGGAAACAACAGCCTTTCCTTTGCCCTCATATATGTCTTTTCTCCACGTATCTGAAGTCATACGCTCGTAGTCATATTCGTAGGTAAATCTGTTGGTGGCAAACATGATCATATCTTCCCTGAAGACCATGACCGTGTCCACACCTTCAGTGACATTGAGGATATCCATGACGCCGTATCTGGCATCATTTATCATACTGATATCCACTATATCCGAATCCGCCCTGAGGAACTTAACCACCCTGTCCTCAGTCATAATAAGTCTCGAGAGTTCAGAATACCTTGCTATATCACTGGATATATTGCTTGACAGAGTACGCAGGACTTTCTCGGACTCTCTCATTCCGTAATTCTTTTTTTCACTTTCAGTGATGAAATAGATGGACACCAAAAAGACAACCGTCACAACCAGACCGATCCCGAGGATCAGCTGTTTTAGCTTGTTAGATAAGGAAGTATTCATTTTTTCCTGATTTTTTTCCTTCATAAAATATAAGATACCATGTTTTCAACATTAAAGAAACCTGCCGTCCGGGCCCACGAGCCCGGGTGACAGGTCTGCTAATAATCTTATCCTTTATCCCTTTACCGCTCCGGCAATGAAACTCTCCTGAATCTTGCCACTTAAGAATAAGTAAAAGATCAGTGTAGGGAATGTAGCTATACAAAGCGCCGCACCAATTGGGCCCCAGTCTGTGGTGTAGGCTCCGGAAAGAGCTTTGATACCAACAGGAAGTGTTCTGTGCTGAGAATCCGAAATGAATACATTCGCAAACATGAACTCGTTCCAGCACTGAAGGTATGAGTAGACACCAACCGTTGATACTGCAGGCTTCATAAGAGGAAGAATGATCCTGAAGAACGTTCCCGTAAGAGAACATCCGTCTATCCTTGCAGCTTCGTCCAAAGCATAGGGTATCTCTACCATGAATCCAGTACAGATAAGGATTGACATTGACAGAGCAAATGCAGAGTAAGGAACAATAAGTGTTGAATACTTATTGAGCCAGTGAAGCTTTGAAAGCACTACATAAACAGGAACGATCGAAGCCTGGATCGGAATGGTAAGACCCAGCATAAAGAATGCATTGGTGAGCTTATTGAGCTTCCAGCTGATTCTTGTTATCGCATAGGTTGCCATCATGGCTGCGAAAAGAGAAATCGCGATGGCAAGTGTTGTTACAAGTAAGCTGTTAAAGAAGTAAAGCAGCATGTTGCCGGTGCCAAGTGCTCTGGTGTAGTTGGTCCAGAGCCATTCCCTCGGAAGTCCGACAATGTTTGCTCCGAAAATCTCTTCGTTTGACTTAAGTGAGAAAGTGAACATGAAGTAAATAGGGAAGAGATTTATCAGCGCCCAGATCCCAAGGAAAATGTACATCAGGACTTTGGCGGCCGGATTAGTTTTTTTGATTATATCTGAATTAGTGTTCCCCATTGTTTAGTCCCTCTCCCTAAATATTGCTGTTATCGCCAGCGCAAATGCAAAGCAGAGTAAAATAAGCATTACAGAAATGGTACTTCCCATTCCGTATCTATTCCTAAGGAACAGCATGTTCTCAAGAAGAGTACTCGGAACTTCAGTGGTCTGGAATGGTCCGCCCTCTGTCAGGATCCTTACAAGGTCGTAGGTCTTAAGTGAACCGGTAACCGCAAAGATAACGCTTACTCTGATGATAGGCTTGATGATAGGTATAACAATGTACCTGTCAACCTGCGTAGGTGTTGCGCCGTCAAGCATTGCTGCTTCCCTGAGGTCGGTGGATACGCCTTTTACTC
Source organism: Butyrivibrio sp. VCB2001 (assembly GCF_000423965.1). Taxonomy (NCBI): domain Bacteria; kingdom Bacillati; phylum Bacillota; class Clostridia; order Lachnospirales; family Lachnospiraceae; genus Butyrivibrio; species Butyrivibrio sp. VCB2001. The sequence goes on from NZ_AUIZ01000004.1 coordinate 54,410, forward strand.
CGGCGTACATAAGGAGCATATGGTATCCGATATACTGCCATACAGTAGGAACTATGATCGCTCCAAGAGCAGTTTTTACTTCACCAACCCATACGTGCTTCCAGCTTCCAAGATTAACAGCATCGAGGAATCTGTTTAAAAGACCGTAATCAGGGTTATATATCTTAAGCCAAAGTTGGCCAATTACCACAGTTGAAATCAGTACAGGCATAAAGAATACTGACAGAAAGAATCTCTCTTTCTTTGGGCGTCTTCCAAGAAGAAGTGCCAGGAAAAGAGAAAACGGCAGCTGAACAAACACTGAAAAGAAAGCCAGTATAAGTGAGTTCTTAAGACCTGTCATGAACTTGATAGATCCGTTTGTAAATAATTCGATATAGTTGTTAAACCCGATAAAAGTTCCTTCCGAGAAGCCATTCCAGTCATACATACTTCTGTAAACAGATACAGCGATAGGCGCGATCAGAATGCTCACAAATAGCAGTAATGCAGGGAGAAGAAACAAAAATATGGTAATCCCTTTTTGTATATCCGCAGTTTTTTTATTCATACAAGCAACCTTCCAAAAAAATCGGTCCTTTCTGTATTCCCAAAGAAACGCAGGAAGGACCGATGTAATGTTAAATATTACCTAATGTCTTTTGCAAGACCGTCAGTAAATGCTTTTCCGTCAACCTGGCATCCATAAACCTGATCAACATATGAAAGATATGTATTTGCATCGTCAGCAGACATAGCTGTATCACCGAAGAGTACGAAGCTGTCAGCCTTGCTGCAGATCTCAGATACAGTCTGTGTAAGTCCGTTTACGCTGCTTGTGTCACCGTAAGGTGTCCATGCAGGAAGTCCACATCCATCAAGGTAGCCATAGTGGCAGATAAGCTTACCAAGCTCGAAAGCATAGTCAGCAGCTGCTGCAGCGTTAGGTGAAGAAGCTGCTACTGCAAGTGTATCTGAAGGTCCACCGATGAGCTGTCCAAGTTTAGCCTTGTCAGCGTTGATTACAGGGAACTCACCAACCTTTACCTTAGGGAAGAACTCTTCGTTTGCTGCGAAGTCTGCACAGTTCCATGTTCCGTTCATGTAGAATGCATACTTGCCAGCCATGAAGTTGTTCTTAACTTCGTCGTTTGTAAGGCCGATTCCTGAAGGATCGAAGTAACCATCTGTTACAAGCTTCTGGAATGTATCAACAGCGTCTGTAACGTCCTGATTATCCCATGTTGCTCTTCCAAGGAAGATGTCATTAAGAGTGTCAGCGCCTGCGCTCTTCTCGATAACAGACTCAAGATACTCAGTTACACACCATGTCTCTTTTCCTGCACATCCGAAAGGAATGATTCCTGCTTCTTTAAGCTTGTCGCAGCATGCGATAAACTCATCATATGTTCCGGGAATCTCTGTGTAGCCAACCTTCTCAAGGAGCTCCATGTTAGCAAACAGACCAACAATGTTCATTGTTGTAGGAACGCCGTAGTGCTTGCCATCATAAGTTGTGTTGCCAAGCATGTTCTCAGGAAGTTCGCTCTTCCAGTTCTGATAAGCATCATCGAGGCAGTAAACCTTACCTGCATCAACGAAGTCACCAAGGAATGCGCATGACCATGTGAAGAAGATATCAGGCATCTCGTTAGCAGATACAGCAGCTTTGATCTTTGTCTTGTAAGACTGGTTCTCAAAAGCTTCCCATGTGAAGTTAACATTGGGATACTTAGCCTGCATATCAGCTATAGCTGCTTCATAAGCGTGACGGTTTGAATCACTCTCAGTTGCGATACACCACATTGTAAGAGAAATAGGCTCTGAAGAGTCGGTATTCTCTACTGCAGCAGGCTCTGCTGCCGGCTCAGCTGCGGGCTCTGCGGTTGTTGCTGCAGGCTCTGCAGGTGCGGTTTCTGCAGGTGCAGAAGATCCGCCACATGCGACGAGAGACATAGCCATAACTCCCGCCAACAAGGTTGAAACAATTCGCTTCATTTTCATAACACACCTCTCCTTTGTTGAAAGTATTATTTTATTGAACCCTGACCATTGGCCATGGGTAAGCAACCGTAAGTTTGTCACCGTTTAAAGTGTAATAAAGATATGCATCCTCCATCGGTTCGTCGTACATAAGCTTGATCCTGGATTTCTCCTCATCCACTGTGTAATGTCCAAAGAAAATGTTCTCCTCACTGAATTCCCCACTGTCTGTAAAAACATAGGACCAACCATTTCCCTGGAGCCAGTTCCCAACAACACCCTCTCCCTCACCACTTCTGGTGTAGGTCGACTCTTCATACAGGGTCATCTTATCTCCGTTCATCTCATAACGGATCTTCTGCTGCTCTCCGTTCTCATCCTTGAGAGTTATGTAGGTATCGTCCTTGGTGTAAGTGTACTCATTCCCCTTATAAGTAGCCTTACCATCTTCTGAGAGAGCAATCACAGCTTCCGTGGGCTCATAATCATAAGCCCATTTTTCAGTTTTACTTCCACATCCTCCAAGTACGGTAAGAACAAACAGCATTGTAATTGCTAAACTATATACTCTTAATTTTTTCATACTCTTATTCCCCGTTTCAGTAAAACTTACTACAACTTAACTATATCCAATCAAGTTATCTGATAGAATGGATTTCTTTTACCTCAACAAGCACATTTTTTACTTCTTTAACAGAAAGTTAATTCTTTGTTTGCAAATTTTATGCATTTTAGACAAAAAGAAAAGCACTTGTTTTTACACAAGTGCTAAACCATTGTAAATTATGACGGATAAAAGTAAAAAATATGCTTATGAGTTGAAATATTTCTCGTAGACTTCCATGAATCCGGTGGCAGTAACGTTTTCATCCTCGATGAGTTCAACGCTGTCCCAGAGCTTTTCATTGAGCTGCTTGGTAAGAGTCGCCACAAAGGCATCATACTAGGCTCCGAAAACCTCACGTTTTCTCTCGGCCACAATCTTGACCTTGTTTGCTTCGGTCTCCTCGCGGTTAAAGGTGCTGATACACTTAAGTATCACATAGCCGTCTGCTGTCTCTATAATTTCGCTCGTCTGATCGGTTCCGAGATTAAAGGCCGCTGTCTCAAATTCAGTATCTTTTTCGCCTTTGCCAAAAGAGATCGTGCCTTCATCCGCTTCGTTGTACTGGGCCATTAGTTCCTCAAAGCTTCCGCCGTTTAACAGGTTCTTGAAAACCTCTCTGCATCTTCTGTAAGCAGCATCCTTCTCACCATCGCTAAAGGGAACTTTGTTTCCTTCACTATCCAGGGAATAGGTCTTTATCAGGATCTGCTCAACGGTTATGGTTCTGGCCTCATCATCCGAGATTTCGGGATTGATGTCTCTTATGATGTAATCATAGAGTTTATCTGCTATTGCCTGCTCTCTTATAATGCCCTCAATATCTTCATAGGTAACGCCGTTCATAGCCTCTTTATTAGCATCGGAGAGCTGGTCAAAGTACTCCTGTGCTGCTGCCGAAACGAGCTGTTCTTCGGACTCATCAAGTGTGATCTCATTCTCCCTTGCCAGAAGATTCATCACCTTTATCTGGGCAATCTTGGCAAGGACAGACTCTTTTAACCTCTCCTCTACTGTGCCTGAATCTGTCTGGGCCATCCAGATGTCTTTTCCGAAGGTATTCTCATAACCCGACTGAGTTCCTACAAGGTAGACATACGCCTCAGCCAAAGAGCAGGTTGAATCCTCGATCCTAAAGACTTCGTCCTTCTCAAAGCCGGTGGTAAATACCACCTTGTTATAGGGGAGGGAAGCCGAGCATCCTGAAAGTATTAGCATTAGCAAAAGAGCTGCTGCCGTTAGTCTTTTTTTCATGATTCAAGTGCCTTTATTATGCTGCGGGCAACAGAGAGTCCGTTGGCGCTGGCCTGCTGAAGTCCTCTTGTAACGCCTGCACCGTCTCCGATAGCCCTGAGCCCCTTAATGCTGGTCTCAAAGTCCTTGTTTACGATAACCTTGTTGGAGTAGAACTTAACCTCTACGCCGTAGAGCAGTGTCTCATCAGAAGCAATACCCGGAGTTACCTTATCGAGCGCCTGTATCATCTCATCGAGGTCAACCATGATCCTGTGAGGGAATACCAGCGAAAGATCGCCGGGAACAGCATCCTTAAGTGTAGGTATAAGATTGTTTCTGCAAAGCCTCTCCTCAGTGGTTCTTCTGCCGCGCTTGAAATCGCCGTAGGTCTGAACCAGGATTTTGCCTCCGCATAGCATGTTTGAGAGCTCTGCTATCTTCTTGCCGTACTCAATAGGTGTCTTGAAAGGCTTGGTAAAGTTCTTGGACACCAGGAGTGCAAAGTTTGTATTGTTTGTCTTAAACTCTTTTCCCTTATATGCGTGGCCGTTTACAACAGCAAGTCCGCCCTCGTAATATTCAGTTGCAACTTCGCCAGAAGGATTTGTGCAGAAGGTTCTTACCTTGTCGTCAAAGGTAGGTGTGTGGTAGATGAGCTTAGCCTCGTAGAGGTTTTCGTTAAGGAACTGCATTACCTCATCCCTGACTTCTACTCTTACACCCACATCAACAGTTCCGGGACTTGTCTCAATGCCGATCTCCTCGCACTTGTCCTTAAACCAGTCGGCTCCTTCACGTCCAACGGCGCTGACAATCTCTTTTGCAGCAAATGTATCGCCCTTGTCGGTGATAATAGCTGTGGCTCTTCCATCCTCGACAACGATGTCTGTCACCATAGTGTTAAACTCGATATCTACGCCCTGCTTCAGGATATGCTCCTGAAGTCTTGAGTAGATCTTGTAGCCCTCCTCTGTTCCGAGGTGTCTGATAGGGCACTCAACAAGCTTAAGGTTCGCTCCGATAGCTTTTCTTCTGATCTCGCGAAGCTCTGCTTCCTTGTCGATACCGTAGACATTCTTGTCTGCGCCAAACTTAAGATAGATCTCATCCGACTCGTGGATGAGCTCTGTGGCCTTGTCATAACCGAGGATCTCGGGAAGATTTCCTCCTACATCGGGTGAAAGAGAGAGCTTGCCGTCTGAAAATGCTCCGGCTCCAGCAAAACCTGTTGTGATGGAGCAGGGCTTACAGCCTGCACAGGTCTTTGTCACACGCTTGGGACAATTTCTTTTCTCTATCGAACGGCCCTTCTCAACTATGAGAACCTTAAGGTCAGGCCTTTTCTCCATAAGTTCGTAGGCACAGAAGATTCCGCCGGGGCCTGCGCCGATAATTACTACATCATAATTCTTAGTCATAAATACTCCTTTTTTGATTCCTGGTGCTCTCTATCACTTTTCTTACCTCATCTCTGGCATTTGAAAAAGCCAGGGCGATGTTGGGGTCAAAGTGTGTTCCGGAGCCCTCCAATATTATATCCATGGACTCATCAATTGAAAATGCCTTTTTGTAACACCTGTCTGAAGCCAGTGCGTCAAAGACATCCGCAACCGCCATTATCCTTGCAGAGAGAGGAATATCCTCTCCGGAAAGTCCCATCGGATAGCCTTTGCCGTCCCATCTCTCGTGATGGTACAGCGCCAGATTCCTTGCTTCCTTGAGGTAGTCGGATTCAGGAACCTTTTCAATAACCTGATCTATTATATCAGCTCCTGCAAGAGTGTGATCCTTCATCTTCTTGTACTCTTCATCATCGAGCCTTGAAGGCTTATTGAGGATCCTGTCGGAGACCTTGATCTTGCCGATATCATGAAGAGGTGCGGATTTTATGACATCTGACACAAATTTATCCGTCAGTTTGTCACAATATATGCCTTCCTTCTTGAGCTCGTCCATAATGATACCGGTGTAACGGGCAGTCTTTTTAACATGCTCGCCGGTGTTCTGGTCTCTACTCTCAACCATGTCGGCAAGAACCATGATCAGCGCATTTTGCATGATACTGATGGTCTCGTTTTTGTGCTTTATGTCTTCCAGATAGTTCAGGTTGTCTTCTGTCATCTCAGAGAACGCCAGATAGAGGTTCTCTGTTTCATCACCGGTTTCGATGTCGATCTTGTTAAAGAGCTCAACCGTGTCACGAAGAGACTCATCCCTGTCCTGCGTAAAGATCGAAGCCGTATATGCCATGGTGTTCAGCGGAAGGATCATCTGGTACTCAACAAAGTACAGACTCACAGCAAGGATAAGAGCAAAGACGCCGAAGAAAAGAGAGATTATCCTGACTCTGAAACTCCTTGCCTGCATCATGATCTGGTGCATGGAAATGTCGACACCTGCATGGGCAGCGACTTTCCCGGCAGAATCCATTACGGGCTCAAACACTGTAAGGACCCAGCCAAACTTGTCATTGACAACTATAGGCTCAACCTCTTCTGCCTCAGAAAGACCTGTCCTGTACTCTCCGATTGTCTCTTTAAATCCCACTACGTCTCCGGGTTCTCCTCCGGGTACATCTTCTGTATCAATGTCGAACACAACATGACAGCCATCTTCCATTATCTTGTAGACATAGACATACTGAACTATGTCATCGGAAGTTGTAAGTATCTCCTCAAGCTCTTTATATATCTCGTTGTAGCCTTCTGCTGACTCGCCCTTTTCAATGAACTCATCTATACGATCTCCGTCGACGAAGGAGGCAGCTCTTTTGGCAATGACCTCTGCAAGCTCTGTCTCTCTGTCCACAAGACTGTTGTAGTAGATGTAGTAGCTGATGGCCATGGCTGATGCGCCGATAAGGAACGATGCCACGGTGATCAGGGATACAAGCTTTAGCCTTAAGGACATCTGTCTGCTCTTCTTTTTGTGGAACTCTTTTACAATTTCAGAAGTAAGAGGTGCCTGCTTCCAGGCGTGGATATGAAAGCGGCTCTTGAATTTGGCAGGCAGGATCTGCACTATTATAAGGGCAAAAGACACACTGATAACCTTATCAACGAGGTCAATAAGAAAGTCTGCTATAAGCTCTGATGTAAAGGCTGAAAATATCCCAAGATTATGGATGGATGCAACCAGGCCTGAGGAAGTATCCTCCGCTCCAAAGCCGTAGAGATACCAGGTGATAAGCGCGCCTAACACGCCACCGATGATCGCATCAATGACGATCATGGAAATTATGCCCTGTATCTTTTTGGTCCAGTCGCGATCGTAGAAAAACGCAGTGACAATTGCCACAGAAACATTTAAAGCTCCATAAGAAATGGCCATGGGGTCTGATGTTAGGGTTGTCAGAACCGGTCCCATAAGGCCCACGATTATGCCCGGTATATATCCGCCAAGCATCGCAGCTATCATTGTACCGATAAGATCAAGGTACAAGGGAAGCCCTAAGCTGTTACATATAAGTGCTCCGCCGCTGTTTATAAGAATACACACTATGATCAGGGCAAGCATGGTAATAAACTTTTCAAACCCTGACCTTGTTTCCTGTTTTCTGATTATATCCAAAGTGTTCCTCCCCTGACCTGTCGCGCAAAACCGGTCGCCTTTAATTATACCAAATTTAGCGCTTTTTTACTATGGTACAAGGGCAGATCAGATGTCCCTCAAACAGCCAATATTTATACATTTTTTATATTATATGCGATATAATTTTAGTACGGCACATCGATTACTTTTTGATGAATAATTGACTTGCTTAATTTTATATATTCAACAGGAGCATGAACAATGAAGAAAAGATTCTTTTGCCTGGCACTTAGCTGTATAATGGCAGCGATTGCGATCATTCTTTTCCCTATGCAGGCTATGGCCAGTGGGTTTGATCCCGTCTACTACGCCGAGAGATACCCGGATGTGGCAGCAGCTGTAGGAACAAGCCAGTCGGCTCTGATAAATCATTATCTGACCTTCGGGATCGGTGAGGGAAGATTTCAGAACGCTGCGGAGGAAGCAGCCGGAACCCCGCTTAATACCTATATTGACGTCAACCTCACAACCCAGCATGTAACCTATATTCTGGACGGCACACCCGTCTGGGAAAGCGACTGTGTATCCGGAGATGTCAGTAAACAAAGGAGCACTCCCACCGGAGTTTTCGCAGTATATGGCCACGTCGCCGGAACCTATCTGACCGGTCCTACCTGGCACAACTGGGTTGACTACTGGATGCCCTTTTCAAGAGGCGGCTGCGGACTGCATGACGCCACCTGGAGGCGCAAGTTCGGAGGAAACATCTATAAGACCAACGGCTCACACGGATGCGTAAATCTGCCACACGACAAGGCAGAGGAGCTCTTTAATATGGTCACCGTCGGAACTGTCGTAATAGTTCATAAAGATGAATGAGTCGAAGTGAAACGTCCCCGTTGTCTCATAATGAGACACTGGGGACGTTTCAGTTTGACTCATTTTATTAAAATATATCAAGAAAAGTGATTAATTTCACCATGATGTAATTGTACATAATTGTGCTATGATAATATCCATCAGCTAAATTGATTAAAATTTACACTTTTAACATAATATATATCAAATTTAACCCGATATATTTAATGCTGCAGGTGAAAATAAATCAAGATTTAGCAAATGAATGACAGAAAGAGGAGCACAGTTATGAAGAATGTTGAGAAGTACCAGCGTCAGTATTTTATGCCACCCAAGCCTACTTTTGACTGGGTTAAGAAGGACTATCTGGATCACCCACCCATTTGGTGCAGCGTAGATCTTCGTGATGGTAACCAGGCCCTTATAGAGCCCATGAGCCTTGATGAGAAGCTTGAGTTCTTTACCATGCTGGTTAACCTTGGTTTTAAAGAGATCGAGATCGGCTTCCCGGCAGCTTCAGAGACTGAGTTTGAATTTGCAAGAACTCTTATAGAGAAGAACATGATCCCTGACGATGTTACGGTTCAGGTTCTCACCCAGGCAAGAGAGCACATTATCAAAAGAACTTTTGAAGCCGTTAAGGGTGCTCCAAAAGCCATCATCCATCTTTACAATTCAACATCCGTAGCTCAGCGTGAGCAGGTGTTCAAAAAGAGTAAGGAAGAAGTTAAGAAGATCGCGGTAGAGGGAGCTAAACTCCTTGATAAGCTGGCAAAGGAAACCAACGGCAATTTCTCTTTTGAATACTCACCAGAGAGCTTCCCGGGCACAGAAGTAGACTATGCGGTTGAAGTCTGCAACGCTGTCCTTGATGTTTGGAAGCCAACCAAGAAGAACAAAGTCATCATCAACATCCCTACAACCGTTGAGATCGCAATGCCTCACGTATTTGCAACTCAGGTTGAATACATAAGCAAGAACTTAAAGCACCGCGAGGCAGTAACACTCTCACTTCACCCTCACAATGACAGAGGATCGGGCGTGAGCGATGCAGAGCTTGGATGCCTTGCAGGAGCTGACAGAATCGAGGGTACACTCTTTGGAAACGGCGAGAGAACCGGAAATGTTGATATCGTTACACTTGCCATCAACATGTACTCACACGGCGTAGATCCGGGACTTGATTTCTCACATATCATGGAAGTGGGCGAGACCTACGAGAGACTTACAAGAATGCGCATCTACGAGAGACAGCCCTATGCAGGACAGCTGGTATTTACAGCTTTCTCAGGCTCACACCAGGATGCTATTTCAAAGGGCTTCTCCTGGCATGATCAGAAGAAGGACAAGGGAATCTGGTCAGTACCTTATCTTCCCGTTGACCCCAAGGACCTTGGAAGAGAGTACGACGGAGACGTTATCAGGATCAACAGCCAGTCCGGAAAGGGCGGCGTAAGCTACATCCTCAAGACCAACTACGGCATGATGGTTCCAAAGGAAATGCAGGCAGACATCAGCTACACCATCAAGGATATCTCAGACAGAGAGCATGCTGAGCTTTCACCTGCAAGAATCTATCAGATATTTGAGGATAAATACGTACACAACGACAATGTATTCAGGATTCCTGAAGTACACTTTAAGCAGATAGACGGTATTCTTGCTGAGGTTACAATCTCTCACGCAGACAAGGATCACATCGTAGAGGCTAACGGAAACGGACGTCTCGATGCTGTAAGTAATGCCATCAAGCAGTACTTCAACATCAGCTACGAGCTCTCAACCTACGAAGAGCACGCTCTTTCAAGAGGTTCATCCTCAAAGGCCTGCTCCTACGTTGGAATTACCTACAACGGCCAGAAGTACTGGGGCGTAGGAATTGACGAGGATATCATCAAGTCATCAATCGGAGCTTTGGTAATTGCAGTAAACCAGATTGATGCAGTAAGAAGCATCAAGAACAGCAAGGACGAGAGGATCAACTCCATCATCAACTACATTCAGGAGAACTACCTGACAGTAACTCTGGATGATCTCTCAAGCCAGTTCTATCTTTCAAAGCCATACCTCTCCAAGTACATCAAGGAGAAGTCAGGCATGACCTTTGGAGAGAACGTAAAGAGAATAAGACTCAACAAGGCCAGCACACTCCTTAGGAACGGAAACATGAAGGTTGAGAAGGTTGCTGAGGCAGCAGGCTATCAGAACGTTGAGCACTTCAACAGGCTCTTTAAGAAAAAATACGGAATGACTCCTGTACAGTACAGAAGTAGCAGTAGATAAAATTAAAGGAATAAATGAGCAGAGACAGCGGGGATTTTATTATTCCCTACTGTCTCTGTTTTATTTTTATTCAAGGTTTTTGTCATATTCCAGGATATCTCCCGGCTGACAGTCAAGGACTTCACAGATGGCCTCCAGGGTTGAAAAGCGCACGGCGCTTATCTTTCCGGTCTTTATCTTGGAGAGATTAACGTTGCTGACACCGACCTTTTCAGAGAGCTCGTTAAGGCTCATCTTGCGATCTGCCATCACACGATCCAGTCTAAGTACTATTTTACCCATAAGCGCCTCCTTAAAGTGTCTCGTCAGACTCTGTCTGAAGAACTGCACCATACTTAAATACATATGCAAGTCCGAAGAGGAGCAGGATCACGATAACAGTTGGGATATCGATGTTAAAGCCTGTTCTGATGTTGCTTGTAAATGCTGTAGCCATAAAGCTCTCAAATGCGCCGCCTAAAACGCACCAGGGAATCAGTACCCATGCACAGTTCTTCATGCCCTTTATGATGCCTTCCTCAAAAGGTGAATTGCAGGTTTCCAGTGACTTGCAGAGCCTGCCTACGTAGCAGAAAAGAAGTGCGTTGATTGCCATAAATACTGCTGCCACGAAGCATATTGCTGCTATTCTGCCACTTGTAATGGTTGCTCCGTCACCCTGAAGCTCAAAAGTAGCTATCTTGCCATTCTGGTCAAAGGTCACATCTTCGAAAGAATAGTTGATTCCGTTGATTGATGTAGAACCCTGTGGAAGGTTACCGGATTCAGCGTCTTTACTTGCTGATGTAAGTGAGCCGATCATCTTGGAATCCAGGTTAACGGTGAGTGTTGCTTCATCATTCATCTTAAATACGAAATCTTCCTTGGGAATTGTAAGGAACATTATTCCGCTCACTATCATTGCTACGCATCCGATCTCAAGAGCGATCATTGCTATCTTGCTGAGGATCCTTCCTGCCTTACCGATGCTGTTTATCTTGCTGATTGCATTTTCCTTGTTCATTTCATTTCCTCCTGATGTTGTGTTATATACTGTGATTTGCTGTTTTGTTATTTTGCTGTTTTATATCTCTGTCCCGGGGTTAACGAAAACATTTAATTTTTAATGTTTATCGTTAAATACATATTACAATCCATTTTATCCTTTGTCAATTATTTTTTAATGTTTATCGTTAATTTTTATATATTATGCGAAAAAATGGTTCCTTGCCCCGTCCCCAGGGGCCAAAAATGAACCACTGACTCCGTCCCCAGGGCTCATTTTGGAGGGCCAAATAGCATGGATTACATGCGTCACATCACATAGCATCACATGACATAATATATTGCTGTGTTGGTATGAATCGATTTTTTTATTGCATCACAGAAATTGTCCTATGAAAAATTAGTTGGAAATTACAAACTCTTTTGAAAGCCATGGCATTAAAAATTTGATGCCTAACTCTTTTCCTACATACCATTGCCCGGCCTGTTGGTGTCGTGTGATGTAGTTCTGGGCAAATATAATCTTCTGACCGATGGAAGCATTTTGGAATTTCCAACTATTTTTCATATAGAAGTAAGTTGTGGGGCGGTCGGAATTACGTTTCCAACCATCGTTTAAAGAATCAGCTACTTGTGACGTAAAAATGAGCCCTTGACTCCGTCCCCGGGGATCAAAAATGAGCCCTTGACTCCGTCCCTAGGGCTCAAAAAAAGAAAGCCTCAAAAGATGAGGCTTTCTGCGATCTCCTTCAGTTCGGATTTCCGGTCTGAGAGGAGCAAAAGTTTATTGTATTCGTAGTACGCATCGTTTCCGGTTTCCCTGACGAACTTGAGGCTGTGATAAGCGCTTGAGAGCTCTGTGAGAAAGATGACCATCTCCTGGCTGCCGGTCAGGGACTCCTTATCTCCGAAAGTCTCCTCCAGGAACCTGAAGCTGTTAGTGAGGTGCTCTCCTGTCACTCTGATGTTCTCCTGGCGGACATTTTCTCTCTTGGTAAACCAGTTCTTCGAAAGCACAAAGGCGCTTGTAACCTCAGGGGTAGGTCCCATGTTGGAGGTCAGGTATGATACAAGGTCTTCCAGGGCGCTTATGGCCAGTGCCCTTATGCGCTCATCCTCGTGGCTGACCATTCCGGCTTCTCTGTCATTATCAAGCTTAAGCTCCATGACTCCGATGCGGTCCTTATACCATCTGTTTGCGTTTGCCTTTTTGGACTCCTCATCCTCTGAGAAAGCACCAAACTCTTTGATAGTATCAAACAAAATCTTCTGAACTGCCTGCTCCTTGCCATAGCTCCTGAATTCCTCCATGAGTCTGTCTGTAAGAAGGCCTATGATACTGAGTTTTTCGTCAAAAGAGCCTTTCCTGATGCTCTCTTTATCCTCAGGAAATCTTCCTTCCAGAATCTCCGGAATCTTGTAGAGCTCATTGTAGCGCTGGTACAGCTCATAGTAAGTTGCAAAATCCCTTGCGATCTCTTTGTTCTGAAGATACTGGGCTGTAAGGTTCTCATCAATCGGGATTCCAAGTTTTTCGCTGACCTTCATGGTCCTCGAAAGGTCTTCCCAGCCACGGGCGGTAACAAAGCTCCTTCCCTCAAGATCCGTCTTTATGCTGTAGAAATTGTCCTTCTTGATCTCGAGATAAGCCATGATGGCTCCGTGGACCGAAGCCTTGTAAGCATAGTCCTTCCAGGCATCGAAATCCTCTTCGATATTGATCTGCCTTACACGGTCCAACGTAACTATATCGAAGTCCCTTACGGACTTGTTGTACTGAGGCGGATTTCCGGCGGTCACGATAACAAAGCCGTCAGGAAGCCTGTGACTTCCAAAGGTCTTATACTGCAGGAACTGGAGCATGGTGGGCGCAAGTGTCTCGGATACGCAGTTTATCTCATCCAGGAAAAGAATTCCCTCCTGCACTCCACTCTTTTCAATCTGCTCATACACAGCGCCTATTATCTCACTCATGGTGTACTCGGTAACGGAATACATCTTTCCTCCAAACTCCTTCTCAGAGATCATGGGAAGTCCGATGGCACTCTGCCTGGTGTGATGAGTTATGGTATACGCCACAAGATTCACCGAAAGCTCGTGAGCGATCTGCTCCATGATGGCAGTCTTACCGATTCCGGGAGGCCCCATCAAAAGGATGGGCCTTTGCCTCTCAACCGGTATCTCGTACTGCCCGGCTTCGTCCTTTTGAAGATAGACCCTGACTGCGTTCTTAACTTCTTCTTTTGCCTGATTTATATTCATGTCTTTCCCTTCTTCTATCTGTCTTTTATGTCAAAAGATCTTTTCATACGTACAGTTTATACGCCCAGTCCGGAACGTTTTCATCATCATAATCCGAATCTTCCACAAACACGAAAGCTGTATCGTACCCGGTCGGTGTCTCCGGAAATGTTCCGTAGCCATCGGTAAAATAGATGAGGCCCTTCAGATTTTCAAAGTCCCCGTTTTTCCTAAGCTCTTCAACCTTCTCGAACACAGGCCTGAAATCCGTTCCATAGCCGCCTTCAACATGTATGCCTTCGGAATATTTCTTCATATCATCGACAGAAGTTATATTCTCGATTCTCTGCACCTGATCGTCACATTCTATGATAACTATTTTTATCCTCTGAAAAAAGCTGTCTCCTGTCAGCAAAAGAGCTGCTGTCTCATTCAAAAACTGCTGGACTGTTGTCTCCTTGCAGGAAGCGGAGGTGTCTATGGCAATGACCAGCTCCTGTATCTTCTTGACCTCCCTGAACTCATTCTCCTCGATAAGAGGCATATTGCCATAGTGGTCAAGGCCAAAAGAGTACATTCCGTAATCGAAGCTGTCCATGTCGATTCCGCCTTCTTCCCTCAGCACCTTAAAGCGCCGCAAAAACTCTCTGTAATCCGTGCGGGAGGTATTTTCAAACTTAAGTACCCAGTCCAGCTTTCCAAGCCTGTCGCTTGCATTTTTCCCTATGGTCTCTATCTCAGTCTGAAGGCGCTTTGCTTCCTTATCCCAGTCCTTTTCTTTTCTCTCTATCTGCTTAAGACGTCTGGGGTTAATGTACTTTTCTTTTTTAGGTGTATTATCCTGAGTATCATCAGGCTTACCCTCAGGCGAGTCCATATCGTCATCCAAAGGCGGTTTATCTTTTTCCTGATCAGGCTCATCTTCCGAAAGGCGCAGCCAGAAGCTATGGTCGTCAAGCTTAAACTCCCTCTCTAATTTCTCATATTCCCTCTCTTCAAGTTCGTGCGCAGGATCAGAGAAGTACCGGTAGAGTTTTTGTACAGTGAGGACCTTTAGCTCTTTTTCCAAAAGAGCATACCACCTGTCGCGATAGTCTGATGTCACCCGATAAATGCACTGATAATCAAGGCTATCCAGGATCGACTCCACCACGATGTCGGCGCAGAGATCATAGAGCCGCACATCCTCATAAGTTTTTGAGTAATACATATGCTTAAATATGCAGTGAAGCAGCATGTGGACATAGGTCCTGTTGAGCTTGCCCGGCTCCTCCACAAAGAGCCTTAGCACGTAAGTCGGATTAAACCTGATGTTTACTGCATCCGTGCCAATACTTGTGGTGGAAAGATCCATCTCATAGCCAAGGCTTGATAGGCTTGATGCCATGAATCGCATATCTATATAAAGTTCTGTTCTTGAGGCTCCGAGGACGCTTTTCCCTGTCTGTTCAAGGTTTTCCCGAAGACTTACATCTCTATCTGCCATTTTTATACCGTTTTTAAGACTTTTTGGTGTTATAATAAGCTCCTATGCATTATAATACTATATATTCGATGAGAATTAATCAAAAGAAATGGGGATTATTATGGGCTATAGTTTTGTTGTATTTGCAGATGGCTGTGCAAATCTTCCGCAGGAAATGCTTGAGGGGATCAAACTGATTCCTGATGAATACTTAATGGAGGATGTACCACAGGTTTATCTTGGAGATGTAGATCATTTTGATGGCAAGTCGTTTTATGATCAGCTTCGCTCCGGCAAGGTTGCAAAAACATCTCTTTTAAACACTCACCTCTTTGAGACACATTTTCGTCCCGAGCTCGAGCAGGGAAACGATATCATTTATGTTTCCATGAGCTCAGGCATCAGCGGAACCTACAACGCTGCCAAGATTGCAGCAGATGAACTTATGGAGGAGTTCCCGGGACGTTTTATCCATATCGTTGATTCACACGGCTGTGGTTTTGGAAACGGTCTGCTCGCTGTTAAGGCAGCTGCACTTGCCAAAGACGGTGTCGATGTAAAAGAGGCTGCAGCAATTGTGGATGATGCTGTACCTCACACCTGTCAGTACTTCACTGTCGATGATCTTAACTTCCTTAAGAGAACCGGCCGTGTAAGCGGTGTTGCAGCAAGTATCGGTACTGTTCTCAACATCAAGCCTATTCTCTACGGAGACAGCACAGGTCACATCGTAACCTGCGGTAAAGTAAGAGGAAGAAGCCAGGCAATCAGTGCTCTGGTCAAGAAATTCAAAGAAAAGGTAATGGATACTCCGGATCAGCATATCTGCATCTCCCACGGCGACTGCCTTGAGGATGCCAGGACACTTGAGAAGATGGTAAAAGAGATTGTTCCGAATGTTCCAATCACTATCGCTATGCACGAGCCCTTCTCCGGCTCACACGTTGGTCCCGGAATGCTCGGACTGTTCTTCTACGGTAAAGAAAGATAAAAAAGTGAGTCAGTGGGGACGGTTCTCTTGGGGAGTCAGTGGGGACGGTTCTCTTTGACTCGTTTTGCAAAGCAAAATGAGTCAAAGAGAACCGTCCCCACTGACTCCCCAAGAGAACCGTCCCCACTGACTCACTTTTCTTACATCAATCCTCTGACAATGATCACAAGTATCATTATCGGCAATACAAATCTAAGATAAGGTCTAAGTGCCCTTGGCATTCTTAAGCCCTCTCCGTCGTTGACTTCCTGACGGAAATTATCAAATCCCCAACCAAAGCTGAATACGCAGAATATTACAAAGATAAGTGATCCGATAGGGAGCATCAGATTACTTACGATAAAGTCCTCAAAATCAAGAACATTTCCTTTGCCAAAGAAATTTATGCCGCTCCATTTGTTGAATCCAAGGACGCATGGAAGGCTGGCAAATATCATGAAGATGCAATTGAAAACAATTGCTTTCCATCTGTCAATTCCAAAGTTATCGGTAATGCATGCAACCAGGTTTTCGAAAACAGCCGTTACGGTTGAGAAGCTTGCAAAAGACATAAACACAAAGAACAGTGTTCCCCAGACCATACCAAGTGGCATTCCGATGAAAATGTTTGGCAGAGTCACAAATATAAGTGACGGTCCCTGCTCAGGTGCAACTCCAAAGCTAAAGCATGCAGGGAAAATGATGATACCTGACACTATGGCAACCAAGGTGTCAAGGATAGCGATCCTTCCTGCCTCTCCCAGAAGTGTCTTTTCCTTGGACATATAACTTCCGAAGATTTCTATTGAGCCCATACCAACGCTCAAGGTGAAGAACGCCTGATTCATAGCTGCTGTTATCACGTTCTTAATTCCAACCTGCCTTGCCTGTTCAAAATCAGGAAGAAGGAAGAACTTCATTCCCTGTGCTGCTCCGCTGAGGGTAAGGCTGTTTCCCGCAAGAACGAAAATCAGTACAAGGAGTCCTAACATCATGACCTTGTTTACCTTCTCAAGACCGCCCTGAACACCGAATGACAATACAAGAAATCCCAGAATAATGGTTATCATTGTAAAGATTCCCATCTCAATAGGGCTATTAAGCAGGTTATCAAATACCTGTGAAACCTCTCCCTCACCAAGATCCCTGAAATCCCCTATCATGAACTTGTAGCAGTAATTCATCATCCAGCCGGAAACTGTGGTGTAGTACATCATCAGAAGATAACATCCAATCATTGATGTCCATCCGTGGATGTGCCATTTACTGCCCTTTCTTTCAAGCTTTTTGTACGCGCCTACAAGTGTCCTTCCACTGGCTCTTCCTATGGCGAGCTCCATTGACATAACGGGAATTCCCATGATGAGAAGGAACAGGAGGTAGAACATTACAAACACTCCTCCGCCGTTTTCTCCCGCAACATACGGAAACTTCCAGACATTTCCGATTCCTATCGCACAGCCTGCACTAACAAGCAAAAATCCAAGTCTTGAGCCGAAGCCCTCACGCTGTTTATTTTCCATAAAAAAATCCAATCTTTCTAATGTAAAATTTAAAACTCAAATACGTCCGGCGCTGCACCGGCTTTATCTTTTGCTGACTCCATAAGAACCGCTGACAAAAGAGCCATCTTCTTATCAGCAGTCACTTTGATCGCCTTATCAACGCTATCCCCATCGAGCAATGAACTGCTGCCCGGAGAATTCTTTTTATAGGTCAAAAGAGCTTTTATCACCTCTACAGTCTCCGGCTCGCTCTCAGCCATCTCCACAAGCCGTAGCAATATAGACTTAGAGTTCTTACTGATATAACTCTCGTACATGTCCCTGAAGTTCTCAGAAAGCTCTACCGGGTACAACAGTCTTCCGATGGCAATATCCTCGGAAACCGCGTTACCATCAATAAGCGCCTTCTCAAAGAGCCTGTCATAGCCGCGGTAATCCATAGAGCGTCTGTCTACGCACTCCCTGTAAAACATCCCCGAACCTGCTATCGAGAACTGAATGGTCCTGGCCATTGTATTCTCGTTAAAGTCGTAGACATACCCAGGGAACGTAAGAAGCGCTTTTTCTCCATCAGGGAGAGTCAGCATAAAGCGTAGATTACCATCATAATCCGCAAGGAAGTTTCTGACAACCTCGAACCACCCACGGTTTAAAACGATCTCAATGTCTTTTAAGCTGTCGCACTGCCTGCAGACTCCGTCGTAGTAATCATCGATGCTGTCATACAGAGAAATCTTTTTTAAATTTCTGCAGTTATGAAACGCAAATCCGTAAAGAGTCCTTATGCTCTCGGGTAGTAAAACACTGACAAGGTCACTTCTTCCGGAAAAAGAGTGATTGCCGATAGCCTCAACACTGATCCCGTCAATTTCCTTGGGAACATTAAGATGGGCTACGCTTCCCTCGTAGCCCGTAATCTCTATATACTTATGTTCATCTTTTTTATCAGACTTAATCTCATACGTGAACATACAGATTTAACCTATCTTCTTAACAAGTCTGCCAAGGGCGTTATTCTTGACCTTCATAGCACCTACCGGGCAGAACTCCTGACAGCAGAAGCACTTGATGCACTTACTTCTGTCTATCTGCGGAACCTTGCCGTTCTTGCCGTTTTTATTCTCTGCATTAACCATAGTTATTGCAGAAGCAGGGCAGGTCTCAAAGCACTTCTTGCAACCTATGCACTCATTCTTTTTAACCTGAGGCTTGGAACTGAACGCAATCTTAACGGCAAATGCCTTAACAGCATTAAATGCCCCGTTTCCCTCAAAGGTAATGCTCTGGTGCTCGGTAGCTCTTTTAAAATCAGCAACCCTCACATCAGGCAGCTTTATATCGCCAAGCACTTCCACCTCGTTTATATCCTTGGGCCCAAGGCCTCTCTCATAGGCAGCTCCTATGGTTGCCACATCATTCATAGTCATTCCGATGATGTCGGCGCAGACCATATCAAGAGCATAAGGCCTCTTAGACGAGAGCAGAACTCCTACATGTCTCTTTTCCCCGGCTGTAGGGCCGTTGCCCTCCATACCGTCGATTCCGTCAACAATATAGAGCGCAGGTTTAAAGAACTCGTTGAGGTCCACCATTACATTGGCAAAGGCCTTCTCCACAGGAAATCTCATGTGGTACTCAGGCTTGGTGGTTCCGGGTATCGTACCGAACATGTTCTTGACGGCGCAGCTCATGCCCATCATTGCATGGGTCTTGAGTTTGGAGATATTGATTATCGCATCGCACTCATCAAGCCAGCCGGTATAGATGAAGTTCTTGATGGAAACAGCATCTGGAAACTCCGCATCCTTAACAGTAAAGTCATCGTTGAGTTTAACCTTGTCACTCTCCAGCTCAAGAAGTCCGCAGTTCTTATAAACGCCTTTCAAAAACGCTGATGTATACAGGCCTCCGGGGCTGTCACCAATAACAACCGATGCTCCTTTTTCTGTTAACATATCACACACTACTTTGATCAATATCGGGTGTGTTGTAACAGCCTTTTCAGGTGCCATTCCGGTGACAAGATTGGCCTTGATGCCAACCTTCATGCCTTCCCTGACAAAATCAAGCCCATGAATAAAAGAAAGGCTCTTTTCAAGAGCCTTTCTAACTTCACTGTATTCATATGTCTCACACTTAAGTAGTGATACCGGTTCAAAACTACCCATTTATACAGCTCCAATCATTTCAAATCAGCTCAATAATATCATGACTGATTTTGCTCTTCTACAATATGCAATCCACAGTATATCTCACGGAGCTTAGGTTTGTCTATCTTTCCGGTAGCATTTCTTATAACATTTGCAAAAATAATCTTACGAGGTCTCTTGTACCTTGGAAGATCGAGGCAGAACTCCTCGACCTCATCCTCGGTTAAGGTCATACCCTCTTTTACCTGAATAATAGCTGCTGCTATCTCACCAAGACGCTGGTCGCGAAGGCCGATAACTGCTGCATCGTGGATCTTGTTATTCTTCATCAGGAAGCTCTCGATCTGTACAGGATACAGGTTCTCACCTCCGGAGATGATAACGTCTTTCTTACGGTCAACAAGGAAGATGAAGCCGTCCTCATCCTGACGGGCCATATCACCGGTAAAGAGCCAGCCGTCCTTAAGTATCTCAGCTGTAGCCTCAGGGTTCTTGTAATACTCAACCATGACTCCGGGGCCCTTAACGCAGAGCTCACCGATCTCGCCTTTCTCAACGATATTTCCGTCCTCGTCGACGATCTTGGTCTTCCAGCCATATCCGGGAATACCGATGGCGCCTACCTTGTGGACGTTCTCCATACCAAGGTGTACGCAGCCGGGACCTGTGGACTCTGAAAGTCCGTAGTTTGTATCGTACTTGTGATCAGGGAAGTACTCAAGCCAGTGGCGAACCAGTGATGGCGGAATCGGCTGAGCTCCGATGTGCATCAGTCTCCACTGTTTGAGCCTGTAATCTTCCATCTTGAGCTTACCTGAATCCAGAGCTGCCAGGATATCCTGCGCCCACGGAACGAGGAGCCAAACGATGGTACATCTCTCCTCAGATACAGCTCTGAAAATAGCCTCAGGTGAATTACCCTTCAAAAGGACTGCTCTTGAGCCTGTGTATAATGAACCAAACCAGTGCATCTTGGCACCTGTGTGATACAGAGGAGGGATGCAAAGGAAATTATCTGCATGAGTAGTCTCATGGTGCATGGCTTCCATCTTGGCTGACTGCATAAGAGCAGTGTGGATGTGAAGGATAGCCTTAGGGAAACCTGTTGTTCCCGATGAGAAATAGATAGCTGCATCATCTTTGTCCTCAACCAGGATCTTGGGAGCCTGTGATGAAGCGTTAGATGCATATCTGTAATAGTCATCTGCATATGAAGGACACTGATCTCCCACGAAAAGAAGAAGCATCTCTTTTTTAAGCTTCTGGGCAATATCCTCGATACGGCCGATAAACTCAGGTCCGTAGAATAAAACATCCGAGTCCGAAGCCTTGAGACAGTAATCAATCTCTTCCGAATCAAAACGGAAATTGAGAGGAACAGCCACTGCTCCGGCCTTTAGCACACCGAAGTAAATAGGCAGCCACTCAAGACAGTTCATAAGAAGGATCGCGCACTTCTGGCCCTTCTTGATACCTCTCTCGATAAGCATGTTGGCAACTCTGTTTGCCTTCTCGTCAAAAACTGACCAGGTGATCTGTCTTCTATAGTAAGCTGTGGAAGTGGGCTGAATGAGTTCATACTCTCTCCAGGTAACCCTCTGCTCTTCCTTGATCTCAGGATTGATCTCAACAAGAGCAACCTCTTCCCCATAGAGCTTACTGTTTCGTTCAAGTAAATCTGTGATTGGCATTTTGTAAAACCCCCTAAAAAATAGCTCGTACACTAATGTGCTTTAAAGCACTAAAGTTGAGTATACATTTTTTTTGGAAAAAAATCAAATAGTTACTCATTTCCGGTTTGACCTTTTTTCATTAATTATGTATACTTTACTTTAGTGCTTTAAAGCACGGATATGAAGGTAGGAGGTTTATGTAATGAACAATAATGAGAACAAGCAGCTCATGCTGGGCAATAAGGCTGTTGCCCGGGGTCTTTACGAGGCCGGAGTCTGCTTTATTTCCAGCTATCCCGGAACTCCCAGTACAGAGGTTACTGAGGAAGCTGCTAAATATGACGAAATCTACTGTGAGTGGGCTCCCAATGAGAAGGTTGCCATGGAGTCAGCATTCGGCGCATCCCTTGCAGGCCGCAGAAGCTTCTGCGCACAGAAGCACGTTGGTCTCAACGTTGCAGCAGATCCTCTTTATACAATGTCCTACACCGGTGTAAATGCCGGAATGGTCATCGTTGTTGCAGATGATGCAGGAATGCACTCATCACAGAACGAGCAGGATTCAAGACATCATGCCATCGCTGCCAAGGTTCCCATGATCGAGCCTTCAGATTCAGCTGAGGCTCTTGAGTTTACAAAGCTCGCCTACGAAATTTCAGAGAAATTCGATACTCCGGTACTTCTTAAGATGTGTACAAGAGTTGCACACTCCCAGTCCCTTGTAGAGACAGGTGACAGAAATGTTCCGGATTTCCCATATGAAAAGAATATCGGCAAATACGTTATGATGCCCGGTAATGCCAAGAAGCGCCATCCAATCGTTGAGGAGCGCACCCAGAAGCTTATCGAGTACGCTGAGAACTGCCCACTTAACCGCGTTGAGATGGGCGGCACCGAGATCGGTATCATCACCGGCTCAACCTCTTATCAGTATGTAAAAGAGGTATTTGGTGACAGCGTATCAGTTCTTAAACTTGGTATGACCAATCCTCTTCCCAATCAGCTCATCAAGGACTTTGCAGCCAAGGTTGACAAGCTCTTTGTTGTTGAGGAGCTTGATCCGATCATCGAGAATCACGTCAAGGCCCTTGGTCTTTCGGTTACAGGAAAAGACCTTCTTCCTGTATGCGATGAGTTCTCCCAGAACCTCATTGCAAAGGCCTTCGGAAAAGACACAAATGACTCCTTTGCACTTGAGGATGCAATTCCAAACAGACCTCCTGTTATGTGCGCAGGATGTCCTCACAGAGGTCTTTTCTACACTCTTAAAAAGAATAACTGCACTGTACTTGGTGATATCGGATGCTACACACTTGGAGCAGTTCCTCCGCTTGGCGCCATCGAGATGACACTTTGCATGGGTGCTTCAATCGGTGCTGTTCACGGCTTTAACAAGGTAAGAGGCGCTGAGAGCGAGAACAAGACCGTCGCTGTTATCGGTGACTCAACCTTCATGCACTCAGGTATGACAGGACTTGCAAATGTAGCTTACAACCAGTCCAATTCAACAATCGTCATCGTAGATAACTCAATCACAGGTATGACAGGACATCAGCAGAACCCTACAACAGGCTACAACATTAAGGGCGATCCTGCCGGCAAGATCGATCTTGAGGCCCTTTGCAGAGCTATGGGCTTTGAGAGAGTCAGAGTTGTTGACCCTTATAACCTTGATCAGTGTGACAAGGTCCTTAAAGAGGAACTTGCAGCAGCTGCTCCTTCAGTTATCATTTCAAGACGTCCCTGCGCTCTTCTTAAGTACGTTAAGCACAATCCACCTCTTAGCATCAACAGAGATAAGTGCGTTGGCTGTAAGAGCTGCATGAAGATCGGATGTCCCGCCATCTCCATGAAGGATGGCAAGGCAACCATCGACAATACTCTCTGCGTAGGATGTAATGTATGCAGTCAGCTTTGTCCTGTTGGGGCTTTTGAAGGAATTAAGGAGGACAAATAAAATGGAAACAAAGAATATAATGATTGTGGGCGTTGGCGGACAGGGCTCACTTCTTGCAAGTAAACTCCTTGGACATCTCTTAATGAGCCAGGGCTATGACGTAAAGGTTTCAGAAGTACACGGAATGAGCCAGAGAGGCGGATCCGTTGTCACATATGTAAGATACGGCGACAAGGTCTTTTCCCCTGTAATCGACAAGGGCGAGGCAGACTACATCGTATCATTTGAGATTCTGGAGGCTGCAAGATGGCTTCCCTTCCTTAAGAAGGACGGTCAGATCGTGACCAACACCCAGCAGATAGATCCTATGCCTGTCATCACAGGAGCAGCAGAGTATCCGTCTGACCTGGTAAAAAAGCTTAAGGAGTCCGGTGCCAAAGTTGATGCCCTCGACTGCCTCTCTCTCGCAGAAGAGGCCGGCTCAGCAAAGGCAGTAAACATCGTTCTTCTCGGAAGACTCTCCCACTACTTCGATCTTCCTGAAGAAGCATGGATGAAGTCTCTTGAAGCAAATGTACCCGAGAAATTCCTGGAAATGAACAAGAAAGCATTCCAGCTTGGCAAAAATCAGTAATTCTTTTAATTGGGAGGAGTATCTTATGGAGCATTATTATCAACCCGAGATTGAATGTGCCCCTTATGAGGAAATAAGGAAGATTCAATCAGAAAAGCTTATAAAACAGGTAAAGCACGTATGGGACAATGTCCCTTACTACCGCAAAAAGATGGAAGAAAAAGGAGTTACACCTGACGACATCAAATCTGTTGATGATCTTCATAAGCTTCCTTTCCTCTCCAAAGCAGATCTGCGTGAGACCTATCCCGACGGACTTCTTGCAGTTCCAAAGGACGACGTTGTCAGGATTCACTCAACATCAGGCACAACCGGTAAAAGAGTTGTTGCCTATTATACACAGAATGATATAGACCTCTGGGAGGATTGCTGCGCAAGAGCTATCATGGCTGCAGGCGGAACCAATGAGGATGTTGTTCAGGTTTCCTACGGCTATGGTCTGTTCACAGGTGGTGCCGGACTTCACGGTGGTTCACACAAGGTTGGAAGCCTTACAATCCCCATGAGTTCAGGTAATACCGACAGACAGATCATGTTTATAAAAGACCTTAACGCTACAATCCTGTGCTGTACACCAAGCTATGCTGCATATCTTGGCGAGCGTATGCAGGAGATGGGATACGGCCCCGATGATATTCCTCTTAAGGCAGGCATCTTTGGTGCTGAGGCCTGGAGCGAAGAAATGAGACAGAGCATCCAGAAGACCATGGGCATAAAAGCTTTTGATATCTACGGCCTTACAGAGCTCTCCGGTCCCGGAGTTGCCTTTGAATGTTCAGCTCAGCACGGTATGCACATCAATGAAGATCACTTTATTGCTGAGATAATCGATCCCGATACCGGCGAGGTGCTTCCTGAAGGCGAGCAGGGTGAACTTGTATTTACAGCTATCGACAAGGAAGCTTTCCCCATGATCCGTTATCGCACCAAGGATATCTGCAGACTTTCAAGAGAGAAATGCTCCTGCGGAAGAACCCATGTCAGAATGGCTAAGCCTATGGGAAGATCAGACGACATGCTCATCATCAGAGGTGTCAACGTATTCCCGAGCGAGATCGAGACTGTTCTTCTCAACAACGGTTATGCAGCTAACTACCAGATTGTTGTTGACCGTGTAAACAACACTGATACTCTTGATGTTCAGGTTGAGATGACACCTGAGATGTTCAATGATAATGTCGGTGAAGTTGAAGAGAGACAGAAGAAACTCATGGCTGACCTTAAGTCAATGCTCGGCATCAAGGCTAAGGTTTCACTTCTTGCTCCTAAGTCCATCGCAAGATCAGAGGGCAAGGCTGTCAGAGTTATAGATAAGAGAAAGATCTGATGATATAATTAATTCAGGAGGATAAGAGAATGAGCGTACAGCAGATTTCCGTTTTTCTTGAGAATAAACCCGGAACCCTGAAGAAAATGACAGGCGTTCTTGCTTCCCACGGCATCGACCTCAGAGCGACTTCCCTGGCAGAGACCAAGGACTTTGGAATTGCAAGACTTATTGTGGATGATGCTATTTCAGCGGTCAGCACTCTTAAGGAGCACGACTTCGTAGCAAGCCTTACACCGGTACTTGCCATCGAGATTCCCGATGAAGCCGGCGGACTTGATAAGCTCCTTGATAAGTTTACGGATGAGTCCGTAAATATTGAGTATATGTATGCTTTCCCGGGCGGCAAAAATACAGACAGAGCCTGCATGATCTTCCGTGTTGCAGACACCAAGGCAGCAGAAGCACGCCTTACAGGCGCAGGTGTCAAGGTTCTTACCCAGGAAGAGATTTCCAACATCTGACACTACAGTAATACCAAAGGGCCCCGTCTTTATGACGGAGCCCTTTTTCATTTTTTGTTTTAGTCTGCTCCCTTTTGAACAGCCCTTAGTGCCTCCTCCTGAATATCATGATCGTAGGAAAGCATGGGTTCTATGTCTTTTCCTATTATCTTCCTGTCAGTATAATTCCTGGTAAGCTTAATAATAAGCGGAAGCTGCGACAGCACACCTATGAGATTCGGTATGATCATAAGGCCGTTGAAAGTGTCTGAAATATCCCATACAAAGCTATTTATCTCATTATTTACCTGAATTACCGTTTCCATTTAGTATCTCCAACATTCCCTCATAGTCAAACTGATCTGCCATCATGCGAAGAGCACTAAACTTTTCAGCCTCATTTTCCGGTATTGCATAACCTTCTACTTCCTTAAAGGCAGCATCAATAGCATCACAGTCCATGGCATCAGCGCCATCCCTAAGTCCTTCATAGACGCTTTCCATAAGAAACTCATCCGCAAGAGGCTTTGGCTCTTTATCTGCATCCGCAGGTGTATCCTCTTCGAATAATTCGCTGAGTGCATCTTTGTAGCTGCGATACTCACGAATAAACACCGAATGGTTCTGCTTGATATAATCGTATCTTTCTTCTTTTCCCGCGCTTTCAAGAAGCTGTGCTTTTTCGGATGTTCCCATAGCACCTATGAGCCGGCATGAGCTCTTTAGCGCATGCATCTTGATAACGTAGTTGCTATAGTCACCTTCATAAAAATATCTGTCCAGCTCTTCTGCCTTACTGTCTATGGAATCATAGAAGAACTTGAGAATTTTCCTGAAGCCTTCCTCTGATCCATTGTTCTTGATTGCTAATTTACCGTCGATTCCTTCAATGGCCTCATACCATTTCAAAGGCTCTTTTACCTCCTCTTCATCATCGGCATCGTAATCCTCCTGCTCATCTCTGAAAAGGCGCATGCTCTCATTGAAGTAAGAATTTAAGTTATATGATTTGTTGGACTTAACAAAGTAAAGGATACCAAAGCTTCCGGGACCACAGTTTGAAGAAATGGCAGCTGAAGCCTGCTTGAACACAACGTTCTCGAAATATGCTTTCTTACTGATCTCCTCTTTGATCCACCTGAGGGTCTCTATCGGAACATTGACATAAGTTACAAATACAACTTCCGGATCCGGGATCACATCTACAGGAAATGCCTTATTTATGTATTTTCTATATGCTCGCTGAGTACTGCCAAGCCAGATGCCTCCAATCTTTAAGGCATCATCTCTTAAGCTAAGGCATGGATGAAGGGAAAGACTCCTTGCAAGCTGATCAAGTTCAGGTCTGATAAATCCCCTCTTAGCCATGGATTCTGTATCACCTATAATAAAGCTGCACCTTAATCTCTTCTTTACGTCCTCCAGCTCTGATACAATTTCCTCTACGGATGCATTCATCTGTGCAAGCTTGATGGCGATAAGAATTAAAATTCCGGTAGCCGAGGATACAGACTCAGAATTTACTACGGTAACATTGTCAAAAGACCTTGCTGCTTCACATGCAAGTTTGTAGTCCACACTCATACCCGTCGATATAGCTATATGGATGATATGGTGAGCCTGTTTGAGATTCATTGCAAAGAAATCTCTGTAAGCAGCTTCATCCGGCGGCGAAGATTCGGCCTGTTTTCCTGTACTCATGTAACGCACAAGTTCATCCGCACTCATCTGTACACCGTCTTTAAATACGCCCTCCTCTGTCTTGATAAGGAAAGGCAAAACAGGAATAAACCTGCTGGTAAGGACCTCCGGCAGATCACACATACTGGTTGATGTTATAAGCAGCGGCATTTTACCCGAATATCCGGCAGAAGCGTTGATGTCCGCTTTATCCACAACCATATTGTTTTTCCTGACTATAAGCTTATCAGGAACTATATATCTCATAAGAGTACTCTCAAGAGATTCACTGGAGACAGGCTTTACCAGATATCCGTCAAATCCCGCTCTGTAATAGGTCTCTCTGTCAACGGAGCCGGCATTGGCCGTGAGTACCACTATAGGTGTTGATCTGTTAAGTCCGCCGTCCTGATTTCGGATGTTTGAAAGACATTCTATTCCATCCATCTCAGGCATTATATGGTCCATAAGGATGGCATCGTATTTTTCCTTAAGGCACATCTCTAATGCTTCTTTTCCGCTCATTGCTCCGTGGATCACCATCTGAGTTCCTTCAAGAAGCTTACACTCAACCTCAAGATTTATCTCATTATCATCAACAATAAGAACCTTTGCCTCAGGTGCATGGAAAAGATTCTCATAGTTCTTTCTCTTTGACGCACTCTCATTGTGGATATTAAGGTCTCCGATTGCTGTAGAATCCGCAATCTCCTGAGAAAACGAAACAGTAAATGTAGAGCCTTCTCCGTAAATGCTGTTTACAGACACTGTTCCGCCCATGAGTTCTGTCAGGTTCTTTACAATTGAAAGCCCCAGGCCCGTTCCTTCAATGTGCCTGTTCTTACTTTCATCAACTCTCTTAAACACATCAAAAATAAAGGGCAGGGCTTCCTTCTTGATGCCCATTCCGGTATCAGAAACAGACATGGTAATATCTACCATATCTCCGCCTCTGATCTCGCTCTCAACTCTAAGATCCACAGAACCTTCGGATGTGTATTTTATGGCATTATTGATCAGATTTACCAGAATCTGCTTGATACGAACTTCATCGCCATAAAGGGCGCTCGGAAGCTTAGGATCAATGATAACGTTGAACTTAAGCCCCTTGTCATTGGCTCGTCCCCAGAACATGTTTACAATTTCAGAAAACATCTCGCCAACATCATAGTTGACCGGAACAAGCTCCATGCTTCCCGCTTCTACCTTCGAAAAGTCCAGAATATCATCAATAAGAGTAAGGAGCATCTTACCGGAGCCCTGGATTCCCGATGCTTCTCTTATAACCTCATCCGAAGCGCTCTTGTCACGCAGGATGAGCTCATTAAGTCCAAGAATGGCATTTATAGGCGTGCGGATCTCATGGCTCATGCTGGAGAAGAATCTGTTCTGAGCACGAGAAAGGTCCTCAGCTTTTTTAGCTGCATCTTTAGCTCTTTTATTCTCGCCGATATACAGGCTGTTCTGGATCCATGTCATGGAAAAGCATACAACACCGACCAAAATGAGAGATATAAATGAGTCAACAAAGAACATTTCTTTGGAATGCTGATAAACAAGCTGGGGATAAAAATACTCAATTATAAAAAATGCAGAGGCCATCAGTGTGATACCGACGAACATTGCTATTCGCAATGCCCCTGTAAGCACAAGACCGGCATACGTATAAGTAAAGATGATCCATAAAAATCCACCGCCCCTTATGCCTCCGCCAAAGAAATAGATTGCAGGAAGAATAAAAAACACCATGCCTGCAATGGTAAGCTTTATTGCAAGTCCAAGCTTTTTTCTGCGGAAACATATGACCATAATTGCCAGAGTAAAGATAAGTGTTGCTACAATAAACCAGATCTCCAGCGGATTCTCTTTTGTAATGATATCTCCTATAAGAGCGATAAATATCGTAACCTCGCAAACAAGGGTCAATGCCAGATATACTCTCTCCCTTAGTTCTCTCTCAGGATCCTGTATTGCCTTTATTACTCTGAAAATAAACCTGTCTTTCTTCATGATGCCTGCCCTCCTCTATCTGTGCCGTTTTGGGCAAGTACCTTGAGCATAACATGCTCAAACTCCGGGATACTCATGGGTTTTGCGATAAATCCGTCAAACCCTTCCCTCATGAACATCTCTCTGGCTCCTGAAACTGCATTGGCTGTAAGAGCAATTACAATTGCTTTCTTATCCCTTTCTTTGGCCGCCGCCTTGATGAGTTTCATTGCTTCCACGCCATCCATTTCAGGCATCATATGATCCATAAAGATAACATCGTAATCATGCTTACGATATTTTTCGATAGCCTCTTTTCCGCTTCCCGCAACATCCGTGTGCATCTCGAAATCTTTAAAGATTCCTTCCGCAACGATCAGATTCATCGGCTCATCATCTACTATCAAAGCTCTTATACCTCTAAGGTTAGGGTGTGTGATCTGATCAATGCTGTCAAGGCCGGTTGCCTCGTAGCCTTCATTTATAACTCTGGTAACGGGATAACCATACAGAGGCTTGGGCAGAACGATAACACGACTTCCGGGAATCGGCTTAAATCCCGGATTGGATGATACAGCTATAACAACACCGTTTTTACTCAGCTCTTCAAAGTATCCGGTATTATCCTGATACTCCTGCTCACCCATAAAGATGACTGATATTTCGTTCTTCTCTCTAATGTGTTCAATTTCTTTTACTGTTTCAGCAGAATAAAGAGATACCTTCAATCCGGTTGCGAGATTGGTAGCCATGGCCTTAATGAAATCGCGCACCTTAGGCACCTTAAACTTATCCGAGCGAGAATGGAAAATAATATCCCCCGCGAAATTTTCTGAAATAGAGAAGCTTGGAGTATTATCTATTACCTTCTGAGGGATTGTTACTCTGACTGTGGTTCCGCTTTTTGGAGTACTCTCAATCTTAACAAAACCACCCATGCTGTGAGCAAAACCATAAACAATGTACAGCCCGAGCCCTATTCCTCCGGTGTTACGATTTCTCTTTTTATTAACCTGATACATGCTCTCGGACACCATTGCAATGGATTTGCGATCAATACCTATACCGGTATCAGTCACTTCTATGCAAAGATTAACGCCATAGTCAGTTTCCTCTGCATATACTCTTACATAGATGCCACCCCTTCTGGTGAACTTGACTGCATTCTCCAAAAGGTGCCTGAATATCTTATGAAGCTTTTTGGAATCTCCCTGCATCTTTAAAGGTACTCTTGGATCAAGGTCAACTATCAGATCCAGATTTTTGTCGCTTTCCAGCATTCTGTATTCTACGACTACATCATTTATAAGCGATGTACAGGTGTATACATCCTCTTCGAGAATCATATTTTCACGCTTACACTCTGTGTAATCCTGAATATCTTCAATCTGGTAGGCAAGCCTGTTTCCGGCCTGTTTGATGGAGTACGCCTCTTTGCCGAGATCCTTTTTGATCTGCATCTCACTCATGCCAAGCACAACGTTTACAGGGGTTCTGAGTTCATGAGAGATATTCGAAAGAAAGTCCTCCATATCTGCATCTACTGCATTTATGCGGGATTCTTTTTCTTCTCCTTCATTTATCATTTCGATCCTGTCTCTTACAACTCTTATGCAGATGAAATAAACCATAGTAACTATGACTATATGAAGCAGCAGTCTTGAGGTATTTACTGTGTCAAAGGGAACGCTCTTCTCTTTTCCCGCAAGATAAAGCTGGATTGCAAGGACAATCCAATATTCAGCAAAGAGGAGATTTAGGGTATAAATATGATCAAGGAGGGAAAGGGCAATCATAACAAGAACTATGACAATTGCCACATCGTAATAAGAAGTTCCATGAACGCCATGATAGAAAACCATGAGCATAACATAGACCAGATATGATACCTGCCTTATCTTGTATTCAGGATTTCCTGTGATGTGCATACCCCACAAAGAAATCGCTCCCACCATGAGCAGCGGCGGAACCCAAAATTCCCATCCAAGCATAAGGCTTTCTATTGAAAGGCCGATACAGGCAATGGATATAAGCAGAATGATAAGTCTCTCGTTATTACTACGGTTCATATTATTCCTCATTACTCTCAAAAGAAACGTGCTTAGCTATATATTCCATCTTGGCCGATCCGGTATTCATCTCAGCAAAGGCTTTTTCTATGCGCCCTGCAACCATATCGCCTTCTTCTTTGGTGATAATGGGCAAGAATACCAGAATCTGGTCCGACTTGATCTGTACTATGGCATCACTTTTCCTGAGTTTATTCTTAAGCATTTCAATGAACTGTTTTGTAAAGTCTGATAAGTTCTCATCTTCATCAACCGACAGGTTAAAGAGTATCTTCTCGGCACCTTTTTTATATCTGGAGAGGAAGCGGATTGAAAATCTGTAGATCTGGTAGAAAGTCTCTTTTCCCATGACCATTGCACCGTCGGCTTCGCCGCGTTCCTCCATGATACGGCTAAGTCTTGAAAGATCAGCCTCTAGATCGCTCTCATCTTCTGAAGCCTTATCATAAATTTCCTCATCATAAATCTGCGCACCGTGCTTACCACTTTCCTTCGCTCTGTACATGGCGGAGTCGGCGCACTTAAAGAGAGTGGCATAATCTCTTGTATGCTTCGGAACAAAAGCTGCGCCTACTGAAATACCTATAGGCAGATCAAACTCTTCTCCCATCAGCTTTACGCACCTGTTAAGGATCTGATCGTTAAGTCTGTCAGTCAGGCTTTTTACTGCATTCTCAGAAGTAATGTTTCCGAAAAATCCAAGGAACTCATCACCGCCTATCCTGCTTATTACATCCTCTTCTCTTGTGTTATGCTTCACAATCTCAGAGAAGGCGATCAGCACCTGATCTCCCATATCGTGACCGTAGATATCATTGACCAGCTTGAAATTATCCAGGTCAAAGAGCAGCATTGCCCCGGTGTGATCCTGACATATCTCTGTTATTTTCTCAATTCCGCTGGCCTTATTCATAAAGCCGGTAAGCTTATCGAGAGTAGCCTTTTCAGTCAGGAGCTCAATGGTTTTATGGCTTTCAATGGTTTTAAAAATACGGCTGATAAAGATGTCTTTGTCAATCGGCTTTCTTACAAAATCTGAAGCGCCGTCTCTAAGGCCTCTTCTTTCTGCCGCCGTATCGTTTTCGCCGGACAAAAAAATAACCGGAGTGGCATGTCTTCCCAGTTTCTCCTCAAGAGCCCTAAGGGCATGGAATGTTTCAAATCCATCCATATCGGGCATGAGAATATCCAGGACTACCAGGTCCGGTGTATTTGTCTCCATGAATTTTAAAAGCGCAGCACCTGAGCGCAAAGGGCTAACGCGCATAGCATACCCTTCAAGCAGGTCTTTTGCGCTTCTAAGCAACAATGCATCATCGTCTACTACAGCTATCCAATATCCCACGCTATCATCTCCGTTATTCGTTGACAGGACATATTTCTGCACAATATTCCACAATAAAATTGTACGATATTCAGCGGGATAAATTTATTAAAAAACAATAACTTTTTTATGGTTATTTAGTTGTTATTTCAAATTCGTAGGCCGTGTTATAGGTCGCTACGTAAAGGGTGTCGCCTACAGCATTAAACTGGTATGCTGCGCTCCTGACAGGGATCTTTTCCATGATCTGACCCGTAAATCTGTCAAGAAGATAGATGAAGTCAGGCTCGGCTGTGAATCCGTATCCGCAGATGATAGTGTCTTTTACCAAAAGGAAATTGTTACTGTTGGCAACAAGTGGTTCACTCCTCCAAAGTACGTATCCGGTGTCTGGAGCAATTGCTACCATGTAGCTGCTATTTGGCTCCTCGGAAGAATAGCCGTTGTGGCCAATTGAAACATAAAGCGTTCCGTCGTAGATCTTGGCCCACCGGATGTACTGGGTTGTCCTTGAGTAAGTGCCTGTCTCCTCATCAGGTCCGTTGCAGAGGTCGTACAGATCAAGGCTGTAGAGAAGTGTAGATCCTGAGTGGTCGTAGATGTCAAGTCGGTTGTACATGTAAGCGTAGTCCATTGGCATTTCACCAACGTAGGTGTAGTCATCATCGGAATAAGGGAGCTTTGCAACCTCGAACCCGTGCTGATCTGCCCAAACCTCTGTATCGAGCCAGTCTGTCTTTTCCTCCTTTGTCTTAGTCAGAGTAATATGCTCTCCGTCATCAGGGCCTCTTCCGTCCTCTGTGAAGGCTTTCCAGCTCTTGTTTGCAACCTTAATACCATCGCCATTCACCAGGTGGAACTCGCCGTTTTCGTCCTGTACATAGTTGGGACTTGAGGGCTGTATCATCTCTTTTTCCATCTCTCTTGCTCCGACCATGGTCTCTTTATCCAGGTCAGATGTGGGGATGTACTCAGATTTGATCAGGTCAGGATACTTATCATAGGTTAGAAGGATTTCCTGATATCCTGCAGCATAGGAAGCCATCTCGTAGGGCGAGAATACTATGTGAAGTCCTTCTGTGGTGATATTCCAGGTGTAGAGGTTATTATTGATCTTGGCCTCGTAATAATCGTTAATTGTCTGACCCTCATCAAGGAAGGTAAAGGAATCAAACTCGTCTTTGAGCTCAGGATATGAAGCGTAGAGCTCATCATGGATTGCCTTGGCTGCTTTGGATGTGTCGTTTAATACCTCTGCGAACTCCATGATTTTGCCTGTTGCCGGATCAATATTGACTGATTCGGTGCTGTGACTTGGATGTGCTCCGCCTGAGTAGTCGTAGTAGCTTACAAGAACAGTGAACAGAGCATCATCTGCCCTTACTACGTCAGCAGATATCTCAGATGAGTAAGGATAATCGATGGGTGTCTCGCTGTCAATCTGATAGAAAGCGTACTCGTTAACGCTGTACTCAACGCTGTCTTTCCAAAAGGCGTTAAGGTTATAGATTTCAGAATACAGGTTTAAGTACTGGCCGGAAAACTCAGGAGTCATTGCAATCTCCGGGTAGCTTCCGTTTGAAACTTCTTTCCCTGAAACCTCACAGGATACCGGGTGAGATACGATGGTGATGGGCTTCTCATCTTTGTCTGCCTGTTCTGCGTCCTCGCTACCTTCTGCTCCTGCCTGCTGCTCATCGGCATTTTCCTCGGCGCCTTCTGCGCCTGCATCTCCGGCGCCTGCATCGGCGCTTGTAACCTCGCTGCCTTCGGTGCCTGTATTAGTCTTCCCGCACGCTGACAGTGATGCTGTGATCAGCGCAGTGGCTGTAATTATCGTAAGTATTCGTCTTTTCATAACTTCTCTCCTCTAAAAAACTACAGCCACCATTATACCACTTTTTGAGCCCCGGGGACGGAGTCAGTGGCTCATTTTTTGAGCCCCAGGGACGGAGTCAGTGGCTCATTTTGGGGTCCCTGGGCGGAGTCATAGGACAATTTTTGTCTGATCTACTGCATAGAAGTTATTTTTATCCTGGCACAGTAGCGTTTTTTACTATCTACGCAAGTACCTACTGTATATGCATGTTTTTACTTTCTATACAGTAAGATTTTCCTTGTTAAACCATACCATATCCATATGTAAGAGCTTTTTAGCAACTTTTTCAACGGTATCTATTGCAAATCTATTTCCATACAGTAGCATCTCACTGAATCTTGTGCTCTCTCTGACTGTATATACAAACTTTTCGTTCATATACAGTAGCTTTGCATGATGCAATGATTTCTGTTTACGGTATACACATAATTTTTGCATGTATACAGTCTATATAAGGCCTCCCACATTATATATCAACATTCAACGATCTACAGCCCGCTTAGACTGGGCATCAAAAAAGGAGTCAATGAGAACCGTCCCCATTGACTCCTTAATTCATATTTTCAGAAGGTTTGCTGCATTTTCTCCAAGGATGAGCTTTTGCTCTTCCTCGGATAATGGCAATTTCTCGATGAACTCTCTGCTCTCTTTCTGGTTAGTCCAGGGACTGTCGGAGCCAAAGAGCATGCGTTCCGGGCCAAAGGCGCGGATGATCTTCATGTAACCATTAGAATCTAGCATTCTGGTGTCCTTATCATCCCAGTAGCCATCGCCATTAGGCTCAATGTGATCAGATGAAAACGAAGTATCAAGGTACACCCCTGTATCAGCAAGAAGCTCCGGAACCTCGTCCCAGTTCGTCCAACCACCCATGTGGGCAAGAATGAATTTAAAGCCGCTTTCCACCTTCGAATCTGCTCCCGGCAGGATCAGACTATGGCCATTACCTTCGATCTCATTCCAAACATTTCTGCACATCTGTGGCGAGCAGTGAACCACTCCCGGAAATCCAATATCAATCCCTGCATGAGTTAATACAATAAGTCCATTCTCTGCAGCGCAATCAATTATTCTAAGGAACTTTACGTCATCTATGTCACATTTTTGATAGACAGGATGGAGCTTGATTCCCTTAATCCCATGTTCTGCTATTCTTCTTAGCTCCGTCCGATAATCAGAAAACTCAGGATGGATGCAGCCAAAGGAAAGAACTCTTCTCCTTCCGGATACATCACTGTCATTATTCTCATCAAAGTACTTTTCATTATTCCTCAGCGATGAATCGTTGACCTTCACAACTTGCGACGGAGCTGTCGCAACAGGAACAACCACTGAGACATCTATGTCAGCTTCCTCCATAGAGGCCAGAATCCCACTAACTGTCCCATCCGTATGTGCCTTAATATGTGCTTCCCTGCTCAGCGCGTCTATTGCTCCGGCAGCAATCTTATCCGGAAATGTATGTGTATGAATATCAATGACCATATCGGTTAATCGCTCCAATCATGTCTTAATTTAAAATCGCCCCAGGTCTCCCCGGGGCGCGCGTATAGTCTTTATAATTACTCCTCTTCGTCTGAAAGTGATGTGCTCTGGTGAACCATGACCTCCTTGTTGTAGCAGGCGAAGGCACCATCCACAAGTGCAGCATCCGGTCTCTTTGTGAAAAGAGATATCACAGGAACTATAACGAGTCCTGCCAGCATGCAGAATGCACCGGCGTTGATCGGTGACTGAAGAAGCTTAGGGAAGCTGCTTCTAACTGCCATATTTGCAAGCATTACAACTGTAGAGAATACGAAGTTAACCCATACAGCAACCTTGGTTGTGCCCCTCCAGTACAGTCCATAGAGGAACGGAGCCAGGAATGCACCTGCCAGAGCTCCCCATGAAACACCCATGAGCTGAGCGATGAAGGTGACGTTCTGCTTGTACTGAATGATTGCGATCACAACAGAGATGGCAACGAATACAACTATAAGAGCCCTCATGATAAGGAGCTGTCTCTTTTCATCCATCTCCTTGTAAACATGGCCCTTCAAAAGGTCCAGAGTCAGAGTTGAACTGCTGGTAAGCACCAGTGATGAAAGTGTGGACATTGAAGCTGAAAGCACCAGCACAACCACAACAGCTATGAGGATATCAGGCATGCCTGAGAGCATTGTAGGAATGATTGAGTCGTATCCGCCATTAGCGATATCAACCTTATCGGAAAAGAGCCTTCCAAAGCCGCCAAGGAAGTAGCATCCGCCGGCAACTACAAAAGCAAAGAATGTAGATACGATTGTTCCCTTGGAAATAGCTCTCTCACTCTTTATCGCATAGAACTTCTGAACCATCTGAGGAAGTCCCCATGTACCCAGGGATGTAAGAAGTACTACACCTACAAGGTTAAGAGGATCAGGTCCAAAGAAGGATGCGAAGATGCCGGGTGTTGTTGAAACACTCTCATCGCTTATTCTTGCAAGGCCGTCGAGAGCTGCAAGGAATCCGCCCTGGCTGTTAAGTACTGATAAAATAACTGCGCAGATACCGATCAGCATAATGATACCCTGAATGAAATCGTTGATGGCTGTAGCCATGTATCCGCCGGCGATAACATAAATACCGGTGAGCACTGCCATAACGATAACGCAGATAGAATAATCGATATTAAATGCCATACCAAAAAGTCTTGAAAGACCGTTATACAATGATGCTGTGTATGGTATCAGGAATATGAAAGTGATGATTGAAGCTGCAATCTTAAGAGATCTTCCGCCAAATCTTGCCGCAAAGAACTGAGGCATTGTTGCGGAATTAAGATGCTGTGTCATGATCCTGGTTCTACGTCCAAGAATTACCCATGCAAGGAGTGATCCGATAAGGGCATTTCCGATTCCGACCCAGGTAGATGCTATTCCGTATTTCCAGCCAAACTGACCGGCGTAACCAACGAAAATAACTGCCGAAAAATAAGATGTTCCGTAAGCAAAAGCTGTAACCCAGGGGCCAACAGATCTTCCACCCAAAACGAAACCATTGACATCAGTGGAATTCTTCCTGCAGATGAAGCCGATTGTAATCATTACTGCAAAGAACACCACCAGTAACAGTGCTTTGATAATCATAAGATTTTCCCTCCAACAAACATTCTATTTAATACTGTAACGCTTTAAAGCGTGTTAGTCAAGAATGCTTGTGGAGGAAATTGTATAATTATTTAAAATATTAAAGAAGTGAGCTGATGCTAGCCTCAACGTCAGCTACGTCGGCTGTTGGCTCAAATCTTGCAACCACGTTTCCTTCGCGGTCGATGATGAACTTGGTAAAGTTCCACTTAATGTCAGGCTTCTTGTCCCATTCAGGATCTGCCTCTGCAAACATCTTTTCAAGAAGTGCCTTGAACTCATGCTCCTGGAAGCCCTCAAAGCCCTTCTGTGACTTAAGATATGTGTAAAGAGGAAGCTCATTATCTTTCCTCCTTAATGTTTATTGTATTAATATCTCTTTTACCAATTTGCTACTTCATCTGCGTTATGTACAAGCTTGGCATCCAATACCGCAGCGCCCTTGATATACTCTCCGAGCTTCTCAGCTGTCTTGCCGATTCCGCTTCCGCCGGAAGTTGCGAAGGCGTAAACCTTCTTGCCTTCCCAGTTATAATCCTTGCAGAATGTGTAAATTACTCTTGGCGCTGCTGCATACCAGATAGGGAAACCAATGTAGATAACGTCATACTTATCAAAATCCTCAACCTTTCCCTTAACAGGAACATCTTTTTTGCCAACCTGTTCCTTGTTACATCTTGAAAGTGGATTGAGGTAGTTTATATCTGCCTTTGTGTAAAGTTCTGTCGGAACGATCTCGAAACAATCAGCTCCGATCTTCTTTGCAAATTCCTCTGCTACTGCTTTTGTTGTGCCTTCAGCACTGAAAAATGTTACTAATGTGCTCATACTTTGCCTCCATATAGATTTGTGTTTTATATTTTGCACAATCTAATTGCATCATTTGTATTCTGTTTTGCAAGTGTTTTTTTATAAATTCCCTCTACCCCGCCATTCCCGCTCGAAATCGCCCTGCGATTCCCACTCTGTGCGCAGAAGTGCAACGAAATCGCAGATTTCTGCACTTCTAGTGTCGCTTGACGGCATTCGCCGTATACCGAAACAAAAAAATCCTCCACATCGTGCAAGCACGAGTGGAGGCCTTTTTTATTTCGCTGCATGGCTCATTTAACAACAATGTTAACAATCCTGCCGGGAACATAAATCTCTTTTATAATAGTCTTGCCCTCAAGCTTATCAGCAATGAGCTCTTTACCCTTGGCGATAACTTCGTCCTTAGGATCTTCCTTGCCGATGGAGAGCTTCTCTTTAACCTTACCGTTGATCTGAACTGCGATCTCAACAGTATCCTCAACGCACTTGGACTCATCGAAGGTTGGCCATGGCTCAAATGCGATGGTGTTATCGTGACCAAGGAGCTGCCAGATTTCCTCACCTACGTGAGGGCAGATGCAGGAGAACATCTTGATGAAGTTCTCAGCATACTCTCTTGGGCACTTGCCTTCCTTGTAAACTGCGTTTACGAAGATCATCATCTGGGCGATGGCTGTGTTGAAGCCAAGTTCCTCAAAATCACCTGAAACCTTCTTAACAGTCTGGTGATATACCTTCTCGAGGTTTCCGCCTGACTGCTCAGTAATATTAGAAGGCTCTGTAAAGAATGTATATACACGGCCTATGAACTTTCTTGCACCGGTAACTGCTGCTGAGTTCCAGGGCTTTGAAACCTCAAGAGGTCCCATGAACATCTCGTAGAGACGAAGTGTGTCAGCGCCGTACTCTTCAACAATATCACTTGGATTAACAACGAACTCAGGGAATCTCTTACCCATCTTGATTCCGTTTTCGCCAAGGATCATTCCCTGATGTACGAGCTTCTTGAAAGGCTCTTTTACAGGAGAAAGACCTTTATGATAAAGGAATCTGTTCCAGATACGTGAGTACATAAGGTGTCCTACAGCATGCTCAGGTCCGCCGATGTAAAGGTCAACAGGCATCCAGTGCTTAAGGAGCTCCTGATTAGCAAACTCTTTATCATTATCCGGATCGATATATCTTAAGAAGTACCATGAAGAACCTGCACTACCGGGCATTGTTGATGTCTCTCTTGTGCCCTTAAGTCCGTTCTTGTCATAGGCCTTCCACTCTGTTGCATTCTCAAGAGGAGCCTTACCGTTCTTGCCCTTGTAATCTTCAAGCTCGGGAAGGATAACAGGAAGCTCTGAATCATCGAGGAATACGATGCTTCCGTCCTCTTTGTATACACATGGAACAGGCTCGCCCCAGTAACGCTGTCTTGCGAAGATCCACTCACGGAAGTGGTAGTTGACCTTCTCTCTTGCAACGCCCATATCTACGAGCTTCTTGGTAATAGCCTTCTTGGCCTCTTCTACTGTAAGGCCGTCAAACTCCTCAGAATTCATAAGGATGCATCCCTTGCCGAGATAATCCTGTTTCTCAAATGCATGTCCGGAGATATCAACTGTTCCCTCTGCATTGTTGATTACCTGGATAAGAGGAAGCTTATGAACTTCTGCATACTCAAAGTCTCTCTGATCGTGAGCAGGTACAGCCATAACAGCACCTGTACCGTAGCTTGCAAGAACGAAGTCACCGATAAAGAGTGGAACTTCCTTGCCGTTTACAGGGTTGATAGCATAGAGTCCCTTAAGAGGACATCCTGACTTGGTCTTGTTAAGATCTGTACGATCAAGGTCGTTCTTCTTGAGTGTCTCGTCAATGTATGCCTGAACTTCTTCAGGATTTTCAACGCGGTCCATAAGTCCCTTGACGATCTCTCCGTCGGGAGCAAGAACCATAAATGTGATACCGTAAATTGTCTCGATACATGTGGTGAAGATTGAGAACTCTCCGCCGCCAACAATCTTGAAATCAACCTCTACACCGGTTGACTTGCCAATCCAGTTTCTCTGGATTTCCTTGGTTGACTCAGGCCAGTCGATCTCATTGAGGCCATCAAGGAGCTCCTCAGCAAATGCCTGCTGGTCGATTACCCACTGCTTCATCATCTTCTTTACAACAGGGTATCCGCCACGCTCTGACTTGCCGTCAATAACCTCATCATTTGAAAGAACTGTACCAAGCTCCTCACACCAGTTAACAGGCATGTCGATGTGCTTAGCATAACCTGCTTCGTAGAGCTTTTTGAAGATCCACTGTGTCCACTTGTAGAACTTGGGATCACTGGTTGCGATCATCTTGGACCAGTCGTAGTCAAAGCCGAGCTCTTTGAGCTGCTTACTGAAGGTCTGAATATTCTTCTCTGTAAATCCTGCAGGATGATTACCTGTTGTTACAGCATACTGCTCAGCAGGAAGTCCGAAGGAGTCGTATCCCATGGGATGAAGAACGTTATATCCCTGCATACGCTTCATACGTGACATGATATCTGTAGCTGTGTATCCTTCCGGATGACCTGCGTGAAGACCTACTCCTGAAGGATATGGAAACATATCAAGTGCATAATACTTGGGCTTTGAAAAATCCCAGACATCCGTCTTAAAGGTCTGATTCTCCTCCCAGTATTTCTGCCACTTCTTTTCAATTGCGTGATGGTTATATACTTCTGCCATAACTAA
The DNA here is from genome assembly GCF_000423965.1 of Butyrivibrio sp. VCB2001. Lineage (NCBI taxonomy): Bacteria > Bacillati > Bacillota > Clostridia > Lachnospirales > Lachnospiraceae > Butyrivibrio > Butyrivibrio sp. VCB2001. The sequence continues at coordinate 95,763 of NZ_AUIZ01000004.1, forward strand.
AGCTCCTCTTTATATTCAAAATATTAAAATCGATTATACCATTATCTCCACAAAACCCAAAGGAAAACATACGCTCCGATAACTGCTGCCAGGGTAAATGGAATTCCGATCCTTGCAAAATCCCAGAAGGAAACCTCGTGTCCCTCTTTTCTTAGCATTCCCACACCTGCGATGTTGCAGCTTGCGCCTACAGGAGTGATGTTTCCGCCAAGTGTTGCTCCGCATAGCAGTCCGAAGTACAGAAGATATGGTGCAATTCCCAGGGATGCTGTAACTCCCTGAAGAACAGGAAGCATTGTAGCAACGTATGGAATGTTATCAATAAATGCAGAGACAAGAACTGATCCCCATACTACTATTGTGAAGAGTAGGAACAGATTGTTTCCGCCTGCCTTAACGATAAAGTTTGCAAGATCATCAACAAGTCCGACGTTTGTAACTCCACCGATTACCATGAAAAGACCTGTAAGAAGAAGCACAGTGTCATAATCAAGATTCTTGACAACTCTCACAATTCGATCAGCATCGTGATCCTTAAAGTACTCCCAAACCATACCTACGATTGAACATCCAAGACAGATAAGACCGTTTGTGATCTCAGGCTTCTCGGGAATAAATGATGCAGCCATGAGGAGAACTACGTGCGCAACCATCATGATTGTAGGAACATAATCTGTAACCTTTGTCTTCTCTTCTGCGGATACAGGCTCTTTGTCTTTTCTAAAGAGGATCATCATGATCGGAACGGTTAAAAGAGCTCCAAGCTCAACCGCAAAGAAGATACCCGGTCTTCCGTTCATCCAGAAGAAATCGTTGAAGTCCATCTTGGCATAAGCGCCGAGCATGATTGATGTAGTATCACCGACCAGTGTTGCAGCTCCCTGAAGGTTTGATGAAACTGCGATTGAAATGATCATCGGAACCGGATTGATCTTAAGCTTTTTGCAAACTGCAAGTCCAACTGGCGCAACCATTAGAAGTGTAGCCACGTTGTCGATAAATGCTGAAATGAGACCTGAGAACAGTGACATGAAGATCGTAACCCACATAACGTTGGGTGCCAGATCCAATAGGTGATCCGCGATCAGGTTCGGCATCTTGGAATCGATGAAATAATCAACAAGTAGCAAAGTACCGAAAATCATCAGTAGGACGTTCCAGTCAACAACGGAAAATACCGTGTTGTACGGAAGTATCCCCGTAATTATATATATTGCAGCAACGGCAAGAGCTATGATCGCACGTCTTTTTGGGAATGAGATCAGCCCCACATACATTGCCACAAACAGAATTATTGCAAGTGTTTTCAATTAAAGTTTCCTCTCTTTCTCAATTTTCACATAACATATCATAAGTCACTCCGTATTTTTCCGCAATGTCTTTTGCATAAGAAAGACCCTTTGGCGGACCGACCTCTACCTCATAAAGGCGTCGTCCCTCATCAGCCTTTACCACAAGGGATGCTGCCTTGGCAGTAACTGCGTCGTCATTGATCTCATCAATCTCGATGGCGAGCTTATGCATGTGAGTGTTGTAAATGGTCCTGATGCCCTTTTTAAGGATTGCCTTGGAGCAGTCCCTGGCAATGAAGTACCCCTCTTCAAACGAAGTGGTTGAGAAGGTTTCATTTAGCAGCAAAAGACTCTTTCCCGTAGCCGGTTCGTATAGCTCCTTAAAGCGCTTGCACTCCTCGCCAAGGCGCCCCAGGTCCATGGTCTTGTCCTCATCCGCCGGGAAGTGCGTGTAAATGGCATCTACAGGCACATATTCAAATTTGGTTCCGGGCACATAGATTCCGCCCTGTGCCATGAAAAAGAGCTGTCCCACGGTCTGGGTTATCGTAGTCTTACCGCCCATGTTGGCGCCAGTCAGGATATAAAGCGTGTGCTCATCAGTAAAATCAAGGTTGTTCTTAACTATGTCTGCAGCTGTTTCGCCGGCATGCTCAGTCAGGAGTTTGATGTTGTAAATTCCCTGCGCATCCATTGACTTTTCGCTGCTGCCTGCTTCAATGACACAAGGTTTGCAAAAGACAGCTCCCTTCCCGGTCATGCTTTCAACATATTCTGCCCACCTGATGTAATAGATAAACTCCGGCATCAGGTCGGTTATATCGGTCACGGTGACCATAGTGTAATTATTGAGAACAGTTCTAAGGTGCTTGACCGTCTGGCTCAGCATCCTGTCTGTTATCTTATCCATGTAATTGGTGACGGACTTTGTCGTATCATCAGCTTCCGACACCTTCATCATACTCATCATGGCAAGCGGGCTGAATACAGGAGGAATAAAGTCTGCACCTGTGCCCAGTGGAGCCTTTGCCTGAATCTCATCAAATTTGTAATTATCGTCCCAGTCAGTGGAGGCCTGAACATTGTCTTTTGCCGAAACCTTGTCTACAAAGTGCTTGACCATGGTGGACTTGGAGAATGGCCTGCTGTTGACGGAAATAAGGCCTATTCCACTGGCTTCAAAGCGCTCATTTAGGTTGATGCCGACTGTTACACTCTTAAGATTGTTGGTATCTGCCTTGAGCTCTGCAATGTCTTTTTTCAGGCCCTCGAAGCCGTTGTCCTCATAGAGGTCATTTACATACTTCTTAAGCCCAAGAAGTCCCTCAGAATGAAGGTCAGCGCCATCAAGGCACTTCTGGATCGCCTCGATGCTGTCTATATAGTCGCGGATTTCCTCAAGCCTGTGGACCAGATCCCAGACTCCGGGTTCGTGGTCACCATCATGCTTGTAGCTTCCGTACTCTTTCAGGAAATTGACGCGGTCCAAGAGCTCTAAGAGTTCTTCCCGCATGGCCTTGTTTCTGTAAATGTCATCAAAGACATCGCTCCTGTACTGCGCGTTGTGGGCATCGGCAGTCACGAGCTTCATGACATTTGTGATATAGGTCTGCTCATTCTTTTCCTTAGAGAGCTTTACAAGAACACTGTCCATGCCGATGTCATGGACAGTGAGGTCGCTCAGTTTCTTATATTCAAGTTTCTGGTCAGGAAAGATAAGGCTGTATTTCTCGGACATGTCGTCCCCTCCGTGAAAAAAGAATTACCAGTCAGAATCCCAGTCTGTTCCGCCGGAATCCCAGCTGTCATCGCTGCCCCAGTCGTAGTCTGAGTCATTATCATCGCTGGATGAATGATATCTGTCGTAGTAGGACGAATCATCCCAGTCAGTTGTTCCCATTGATGAATCCCATGTATCTGAAACATAGTATTCATCATAGCTCTCCGATATTGTTGCAGGGCCGGGAGCAGTACTGCTGACTTCACGCCAGCCATCATCATAGACGTACCAGTCATCACTTATGTAGTAGTAGATATCATTGTCGTATCTGTAATAGCCTCTGTGCCTGTTTTCGCGAAGGCTGCTGACAAAGACACTTATCATTATGATGACGACTACTATGTAAAAGAGACTTCTTATACCATTAAATAAACCGCCGCCGGAACCGGATCTCCCTCCTGATCCGAAGCCTCCTCCGCCACCGGAGCGAGTTACGCCTCCGCCTTTATTGTTCGCCTTCTGATGAACAATCTCGTCCTTAAGGCGCTGGTAGAGCTCATTTACAGCATATTCTTCATCCTTGCCCTGATAGCGGACAGCTCTTGAGCCATCACCCTTATTCTTGTAGACAATAAAATCTCCGTTGTCATCTTTATAAATACCGAAAGCTCTTGGCTCCTTGTAGTCGACGCCGATGAAAAAACGTGTCACTTCAGGGGCCGGGAGATTTCTGTTCTTGTACCACTGCTGCAGTTCTTCAATGGTCTTTGGACCCTTCTCGTTTTTGTGGGAAGGATTGGGAGCTCCGCAGTCCGGGCATTGATGCAGAGTATCCTCGTAGGTATTTCCGCAGTAATCACATTTTATCTTCATAATACAATTTTCTCCTCTGGGAACTATTATAGCATGTGTGAGTCACTGGGGGAGTTTCTTTATGCTGCGCCTTTACCCCGTCCCCAGGAATCAAAAATGAGCCACTGACTCCGTCCCTAGGGCTCAAAAACGCCCGGTCGAAATGACCGGGCGGCGCGCATATAAACATGTTCAATTTAGTATAGCTTCTCTGAAGCTCCGTCTGCTGTTGCAAACGGTCCGGGAATTACTTCTGTTCCCCTGTGCTCGCCAAGGTAGTCCACATCAAAGGTGATCGGCGATCCATCAGGGTTCTCGAACTTCTGTGAAGGCTCAAATGCTTCACCAAGCACATCTGTAGAGATCATGTCGCCGGTAAAGCTACCCAGCACCTCATAAATATTTGTATCCAGGAAGTAGCCTCCATCCTTTTCCACAACATCAACAAATACTTTTCCTGATTCATCAGCAAAAGAGTTCTTCTCATTCTTCCAGGCTTTTGCACCCTCGAAGTATGCGTTTCCGTCAATCCATACAGGGAGATGTCCGAAATGTGGCTCTGCGTGCTTCATCATGTTCGGATGCTCCTCATCCATATCAAACTGCTCTATCCACTCATCATAAGTAGGATATTCATCAAAGCAGTAGGTTCCGACCTTTCTGTTCTCAATCTGCTTCTGGCTCGGGTCAGAGTCATTCTCAAGCACAAGATCCTCAGAAGGCCACTTTTGAATGAAGATATTGTTGTAGATACGGTCATCTCCGTGAAGTATTGTCATAAAGCCCATAACCTCTGTTCTGTGAGGCATATGATATGGTGTGTATCTCCAGGTTGTTCCCTCTCCCACCATGGTAAATGCGCCTGCGCAGAGGTTATGCACCATAGCTACGCCCTGAGTTGCTATGCGGAGTGAAACATCGGACAGAAGAATATTGTTATCGATAAGTGTCGGTCCGTGGCTGACCTCAACGAAGATATCCTGGCAGGTCATTCCGCCCTGGAGCTGCTTGGCAAATGAAGGTCTCTCATTGTCATGAAGAAGGTTCTGTGTGATTCTTGTTCCCTGTGCTTCCCAGTCGCACCAGATTCCCATGGTGCAGTGGTGGATGTGGTTTCGTCTCATCACAACGTCGATGGCTGCGTGCATCTTGATACCTGCGATCTCAGCGCCGCCCAGCTCCATCATGTTGTTGATGTGATGGATATGGTTGTCCTCGATGATGCTGAAAACACCGCCCATACGGCCGATGATTCCGCCCTGCTCACAGTGGTGGATATTGTTTCTGCGAATTATATGTCCGCCAATCTTCTCTTTTAACCACCCATAGTACTGACCGCGGCATACCGAATCCCTCTCCATCTGAGTAGGACTCTTAACGTGTTTGGTAGTATAAAAATTGCTGTTCTCGGGATCGTAGTAGCGTCCGACACAGATTCCTGCGCACTTGCTCCCCCAGATCTCACAGTCCTCGATTATCCAGCCCTTGCTCCAGTGAGGACTGATCATTCCGTCCTGATAAGCTGCAGGCGGAGCCCAGGTAGTTGCTGCCTTGTTGATATTAAAGCCTGTTACTGTAATATATCCAACGCCCTCTTTTTCAGGCATAAAGCACTCGCGTCTTACAGTGATCTCAACGTTTTCCTTGTTTGGATCTGCGCCACTGAAGTTTGCGTAGAATACGGTTTCGTCTGCATCCTTGTCCTGCTCGGCATACCATTTCCATTTGGAGTTCTCCGGATCCCAAGAGCAGTCATAGACCTCTGCTGCCACGCACTCCTCAATGCTCAGCGCCTCGTAGAGAGCGCGGTCATTTATCCACACGCAGCCTGTGTGCTTGTTGGGAGTTGCAAAATACCAGTCGCCGTAAACAAGAGTTGTGTAAGGATTGTATCCGCCAAAGATACCGTTCTTAACTCTTGCTGTCCACACGTCTCCCTTATAATTTGTCCAGCCCGTAACCTTCTCTGCACCTGTGATAACAGCGCCCAGTGGTTCCTGACTCCTATAAACGATGCGCGCATCTTCTCTTCCTGCATTTACGGGATTTACATATTCTCTGTAAGTTCCGGGTGCAACTAAGACTTCATCGCCCGCCTTAGCAACAGCTGCTGCCTCATTTATTCTCTTAAAAGGCAGACTCTTGCTTCCGTTGCCGTCATGCTTTGCATTTGCATCAACATAAATTACCATAAAAGACCTCTTTCTTCTCGATTAGTTTTTGATCAGCCCTTAACTGCTCCTGCCATCATTCCTTTGACCAGCTTATCCTGGAATACGATAAACAAAATGATCATGGGAAGGACTGAGAGTGTCAGAACTGCCATGTTGATAGGTATATTAAGTGAGTGCTCACCCTTGAACTGTCCAAGTGCCAGAGGGAGAGTCTTATTTTCCGGCGATAGGAGAAATGTGTTAGCAAATGCAAACTCATTCCACATTGAAACGCCGTTATAAATTGCCAGTGTTGATAATCCCGATTTGGACAGTGGTAATATCATTTTAAAGAAATTCTGGAAGCGATTGCAACCGTCGATTTCCGCAGATTCCTCGATTTCCTTTGGGATTGTTTTCATAAATGCTGTCAGGATAAAGACAGACATCGGAAGTGCAAATGCAACGTAAGGCCCGATCAGTGACCAGAGCTTGTCATAGAGGCCTACAGCTGTTGTGAGCTTGAAGATAGGTATCAAAGTCACATGCATAGGCACCGACATCATGGCCACAATTGTTGCATATATAAAGACATTTAGCTTAAACTTCATTCTTGCAAGAGGATATGCTGCAAACGCAGATATCACAAGCATAAGCACCAGTGAAATCGCAACCACTATAACGCTTCGCAGAAAATATCCAAAGAACCCGTGAGTAACAACCTCAATATAGTTCTCGAAATACCAGGGGTCCGGAAGATGGAAAACGCCCTGCTGAAGCATGTCAAACTGCTTACGGAAAGAGTTCATTATCATGAAGAAGAAAGGCGTAAGCGTAAAGACGAGCCAAACAACCGCAAAAATGATCGCTATGGTCCATGCAATTCTTGATTTTATTTTGGATGCACGATAATCATCCTGAATTGTCTTTTCCCTCATATCAATAATCCTCCGTAACCTTGAATACCCTATTAAAGAAAAGTGCTATGGCAGTGATCAGTATGAACATTCCTGCAGCAACCGTTGAGCCGTAGCCCATATTGAACTGCTGGAAGGAAAGCTTGTACATGTAAGTCGCCATAAGCTCTGTAGTGCCTGCCGGTCCGCCCTGGGTCATGTTCCAGATCATATCAAAGTACTTAAGTGACCCGATAAGTGACATTGTGCAGGCAGTTTTGAAGATAGGGCCAAGAAGAGGAATCGCGATGTGACGGATGTACTGTCCCCTTGTTGCTCCGTCGATGATCGCAGCCTCATAGATAGTCGTATCGATGTTTCCGTAGCCGGCAATAAAGTAAACCATATAAAAGGGTGTGAACTGCCACGCCATAACCCCTATTACGGTGTAAAGAGCATTTGGTGCAGTACCGAGAAGGTCGACGGTAGTTCTTTTACCCTGAATGATGGTTGCGAGGGAGGAAACAAGTCCGCCGTTGGTCGCAAGCGCATATACAAAGAGGAATGCGATGGCAACCGAGCTCATAAGATATGGCAAAAACCAAATGATCTTAAAGATATTGAATTTCTTGCCTCCGGCATCAAGAAATGTAGCCAGAAGCATTCCAATGGGAATCTGCAACAGGATTGAGAAAACCATTACGATGAGATTATGGGTAAAAGACTTCCAGAACATCTCATCGTGAATGAGAGAATTCCAGTTATCAAGACCAATATATATCCTGTCCGCGGAAATACCGTTCCACTTAAATCCGCTTATCAAGAAAGTATCAATGACGGGATATACGATGAAAACCGCTATAAGTATCAGCGCAGGTAAAAGAAATACCGTCGCTGCCTGGGCTGTACTCTTGGCTTTAGCCTTTGCGAGCCCTATATTACTACTCCCCTTCCCCATATATATCCTCCTGATTTATGTCAAAATTATCTTTTCATGGGAAACTGCCCACAGGAAATATCTCCCCCGTGGGCAGCGTTTAAAATATTAAGGATGTGTGTTATTCCGCCAAAGCTTTCTGCATTGCTGCATCCTGTTCCTGTCCGATCTCCTCAGGAGTCTTCTCAAGTCCAAAGAGCTCTGTCATGCAGTTCTTGTGAACTTCTGTTACAGATGCAGGAAGATACTGGTCATACCAAAGCTGAACGTTTGATGCTTTGAAGAACTCATCGATGATGTACTTGTTGTTAGGATCTTCGATGTTCTCGTTGAAGCCCTTGATTGAAGGAACTGTTCCTGCTGCTACCTGTGCTGCGTTGTAGGTATCATCATTAAAGTACTGAGTTGCAAGTACGTAGCAGGCATCAAGCATATCCTGATCTACTGATCCGTCTTCTTTGAAGCAGTTAAATGTAAGTCCCATACCGATGGCTGTTCCGATCTCTACGTTCTGAGGAACGCCTGCTGCCTTAGCTTCTGTATCTTCCGGGAAACGGAAAACGCCAATATTCTCGTTGTACCACTCTTCGTTATCAGCTTTGATTCCGCCAACCTGCCATGAGCCGTGAAGCATCATTGCTGCAGATCCGTCATAAAGGAGTGCTCTGTCCTGGTTATCATCTGCTGAAAGGGAGTTAACGCCGTCAGGGAAGTATCCCTTCTTAACCCAATCCTGGATCTTTGTGCCGGCATAGATGAATGCAGGGCTTGTGAATGAACCGCCGTTTTCCTGTGTGTAGGCTGCATCGAACTCAGCATTTCCTGAGTGACGTGCTACGAGGTACATGTAGTACATAGAACCTGTCCACTTGGATGCATTTGCAAGTGAGAAAGGAATGATTCCGTTTTCTTTAAGCTTTTCGCAAACTGCCTCAAGCTCATCGATGGTTGTGGGAACTTCGATACCGAGCTGGGCAAATATTGTCTTGTTGTAGAAGATATCACAGCCTGTAAGTCCGCTGAAAGGAATAGCAAGCATCTTGCCATCGTAAGTTGACTGTGCAACTGCAGCATCTACGAACTCAGGATGATCGTACTTTGCATACATATCTGTGATGTCATTTGCAAAGCCTGACTTGTAGTACTCAGCCATAGGACCGCCGCCCCAGTGGCAATAGATGTTAGGACACTGTCCTGAACTCATTGCTACAACCAGCTGCTGCTTGTAGTTATCGTTCTGCTGATGAACCTGATTGATAGTGATGTTAGGATAGTCAGCCATGAATCTTGCAACTGCGCCTTCTGAGATGGACTTGTTGGGATCTTCTGTGGAGATGTCCCAAAGAGTGATTGTCATAGGCTCTGTTGTAAGCTCCGGAAGGTTCTTGCCATCCGTCTGTTTTCCTGCTGATGCTGCCGGTGCGTCTGCTGTTGTAGCATCTGCCTTTGCTGTGTCTGTCTGTGCGCTCTGTGCTGCGCCTGTGTCAGATCCTGCTGCCGGAGCTGTAGGCTGGCTTCCACAGCCTGCCAGTGTTGTTACAGACAATACCGATGCAAATAAAACTGCCATTATCTTATTTCTCATACTATACCCTCCTATTTTTACTTAGCAGATAATTTCTGCCCCCGATGACTTAACTTTAAAGGAGTTCACGAAATAATGCTTACAAATAATTGCTATGCACCATGCAAAAATTGCTATCTGAAATGTGCAACATGCTCATAATTTTTGATTTATTTCGCAATTTGTATGCTATAATACCCATTAAAAAGACAACTATTTACGTTTTTTATTTATATTCTGTTTAGAATTATGGCAATTTTTAGCCTATGAGAATCGCGATAGGAGGATATGTGTATGAAGAGTCAGCTCGACTTAAGTTTCAGTGCCAAAGAAAAGGTCAATCATAAGGTTGGCACCAATCTTCGTATGTTCATAAACCGTCTTCATTCCGACTTTCCTCCGCACTGGCACACAGACATCGAGATCATCATTCCCAAGGAAGCTCCCTACAGGGTTGTCTGCGGAAATCAGACCTATGACGTCGAGATAGATGACATCCTTATGATCTGCCCTGCGGTTCTCCACGAGATCTTTTCCCCGACTCCGGGTGCAAGGGTTTATATTCAGGCCGACTTTTCAGGGATCATTACGCTAAAAGAAATTGAGAAGGCATTCAGACTTATGTCTCCTGCTCTTCATATAAAGAAAAAGACCTGTCCTACTGATGTGTATGACAGGCTCTGTAAATATATTGACGAGATAATGAAGTTGTATTTCGGTTCCGCTCTGCAAAAGCAGCTGGATCAGATCGATGATGACGACACATCAATTGCTTTTACCAGGCTTGAGCCCTACGACGAGATTGAGATCTACTCTATACTAATGCAGTTTATTTCCTTCTGCGGTAAGAACCTTTCTCTTTTCCAGGGATCGACTTTATCTGCGGAGTCAGGCACTTTTAAAAACAGTATTCCCCTTAGCAACGTATGCGCTTATATCTCGGAGCATTTCACCGAAGACCTCACCCTTGAGAGCATCGCTGCATACGCAGGCTTTAGCAAATACCATTTCGAGAGGATATTCAGCGACTATACCGGAGCAACCTTTTATCAGTACCTTCAGCAGATGCGCATAAACTATGCCCAGACGCTTTTATCTAATCCGGAGCTGTCCATCACCGACATCTCCTATCAGGCGGGCTTTGCCAGCAGTACGGCATTTACCAGGGCCTTCAAAAAAAGCACCGGCTATCCGCCATCACAGTTCCGTATGCTCAACGAAGAACACCACCCCTTAAGCGCCAACGCCCATTTCGCCGGAGTAGTGTGAGTCACCGGGGACGTTTCAGTTTGACTCAAAATGAGACACCGGGGACGGAGTCAAGGGATCATTTTTTTGAGCCCTGGGGACGGAGTCAGAGGATCATAAAAACAGCCGGCCCCATATTATGGAACCGGCTTGTCTTTTTACATTGCTACACCATTGACGTAAAGAGTATATCCATTTGTATTTACGCTTGATATATCACCATCAAAAGATGTGATGTAAGTATCTGCTGTAAGAGTCCATGTGCTGTTCTTGTCGATTGATACAGCTACTGTTCCAACCTCTGTTGATACAGTGTCGCCCTTAGCATTGGTGATGTTTCCACCGATGGAGCCTGTGAAGGTTGAACCATTAGTGAGGTTGAGTGTAAGCTCTGAATCACTTCCTACAAGGATTGTGCCTTCGAGGTCCTGAGCATCTGCGTTGAGAGTCGCCTTGTTTGTATCACCTGTCCAACCGTCTGCACAAACTGACAGAAGGATGTTATCTGCGTCTTTATTTGTAATCTTAACACCACTTAAATTGATAACTGCTGATGTATTTGTTACGTGGAAGACATGGCCGTTCTTGCTGGTAAGACTTCCACCGTTCATGGTAAATGTAGAAGTTCCACTGTCGGCATCACCTGACATTGACTGATAGATCATGATTGTGTCATAGAATGTGGCATTACCGTTTGTGTCGGTGTTGTTAGCAGTCATGTCGCAGTCATTAAGTGTAATTGAGTTGATGCCCTCAATGCATACGCCTTCTGAAAGGTTTGACGTAAGTGTCGCATTAGAAACTGTGATGTCAGCAGTTGAGTAGATGGCAGGTGATCCAAGTCCGTTAGTTGTATAAGATCCGACATCAACTGTAACTGTTCCGCCACCTCTGTCGGTTCTGATGGCAGCTGATGATCTTCCGCTGGTCTCAACGGTAAGGTTGTACGCTTCTGTGATTCCGCCGCCGGTTGTCATGATACCGCCTGATCCGTCGCCTGTTGTTGTGATCTTTGTATCCGAGATAATGACCTTTGTTCCGTCACCTGTAGCTCCGTTCTGGCCGCCGTTTCCGCCGTAGGAAAAGACACCGTTGGCGCCGTCAGCATCTGATGTCACACTTCCACCTGTGATGGTTGTTGTGGATCCGTCTTTTACAAGTACTGCTGCATTGAGTCCGTAGAAGTTGCAGTTATCTCCGCCGTCAGAGTCTCCGGTCTTGGTGACTGTCGGATTGGTGATTGTCACATCATCTGATGTGCTGATGAGAAGTGCGCTCTCATCTGCTGTGGTGCTGGCGTAAGTCTTATCTTTTTGTGTATCTGTTGATGTGATCTCCTCAGCTCCTGTGTAATCTATATCCGCACTGCTGCTTCCGCCGCCAAATCCGCCTCCGGGAGGATTGCCCGGTGCCTGGCCGTCAGGTGCTCCGCCTTCCGGTGGGTTGCCGGGAGCCTGGCCGTCTGGCGCTTCTCCTGTCGGAGCTGCTGTGTCTTTTGAAACAGTTGTTGTAGTGCCGGCTGTGCTCGCTCCTGCCTCGCCACAAGCAGTAACTGCTGCACACATAACAGTAACCATTCCTATTGATAAAATTCTTTTGATGTCTCTTTTCTTCATGTCGAAATCTCCTTGTTTATTCATCCATGTCATTAACATGTTATTTCTTAATCTAAAAGAGATTATGGCACCCGAACCTTAAAGAAACTTAAATAATAATATCGGTTCCTGTTTTTTTAAAAAAAATTATAATTATAGTTGGTGGCAAACCACCAAAAGGGGGAAGGGGAAACATATGGCAAACAAGGAAAAAGAACTAAGACAACTATCAAAGCTACAGGCGGAGGCGGCAAGAAAAAAGCCACTCCACTACATCGGATTTGCAATGGTGGTTCTCACGATAATCTATATCGTGGATGAGATCACTTCCAATATGAATGCTGCAATGCAGCCCTATGTGCTATTCGATCTTTTTAACATCACTTCAAGAAACGTCAATTCACCGGAGTACACAAGTGCGTTCAACGTTGTGGCTCCTATTCAGGTCTTTTCAAATCTGCTTCTGATCATCACACCGTTCTACAAGGCACTGTCTGACAAGTACGGCCGAAAGCTCTTTCTCATGCTAAACACAATCGGCATGGGGCTTGGAATGTGTATCGTCATGACCGCACAGAACGTGGTCTGGTACATTCTTGGAATGCTCTTCATGATGTTCTTTACGCCAAACGATATGCAGGTGCTTTATATCATGGAGACTGCGCCAAAAGAAAAGCGTGCCACCTACAGCTTTATCGCAAAAGGAATTGCACTTGTGAGCGTATCACTGATCGGAGTGTTCTCGCGGATGTTCCTTAAGGAAACCGTTCCTTCGAGCTGGCGCATGGTCTATCTCATACCGGTGGTATCCGCGCTGGTTATTGGCTTCCTTTCATATTTCTTTATGCGCGAAACTCCCGTATTTGTGGAACAGCGGATCGGTTATCTCTCACTGACTGATGAAGAGCGTGAGCAAAAGAAAAAAGATGACAAGGCAAACGGTACATCGGAAGAAGGCGGTGTTTTCAAAGCCATCCGATTTATCTTTACCAACAGACAGCTGAGGTGGATCCTGATCGCAGGCTTTATCTTTTTTGCGACCACTTTCTATACTTCATATTATGCAACTGTTTTGGAAGGCGCCATGTCCACAGATATGGTGGCTACTGCACTGGTGATCTATCCGTTCTTTAACGGACTCGTGACGATCCTGAGCGGATTCTTTTCCGACAAACTCGGACGTAAAAAGGTGTGTCTGATACTCGGCGGACTAACCATTGTCGGGCTCTTAGCCTTTGTGCTCTCCTGCAGACTCGGCTTTGGTCCCATCGCTGCCGGAATTGCTTACGGCTGCTCAATCGGTGGTCTCTGGTCAATGTCCGACACGCTTATACTGACAATGCCTGCAGAGTCAACTCCATCGGGCATGCGCTCCTCAGTTATGGGTACCATATCAGTTCTCATCGGAGCCGGAATGTTCCTGGGCCAGGCACTGTTTATTGTGTGCCAGAACTTCCTGCCTATGGATGTTCTTTTCATGATAATCTGCCTGCCGTTCATGGTGCTTAGCCTTGTCATTCTGCTTGTTAAGGTAAAAGAGACTAAGGACGCCGACTTAGATAACATCACAGCCGACACGTATAGATAAAAGAAGTCAGGGGAGTCAGTGGGGAGTCAGTGGGGACGGTTCTCTTTGACTCCCTTTTTGAATAATTAAGAGGTATAAAATATCCAAGCAAAAGGGAGTCAAAGAGAACCGTCCCCACTGACTCCCCAATCCATTCAATATGTCAGACCAAAGCCTCTTTCATACAAATATTCTGTGCCGTACTTAAGGGTGCCATCTTCCGATTCCTCAACAACAGGAACATTGACAGGAAGGTGGCCCTTTGGCGTATTGGCCCCGAAGATTGTTTCGATGGCAGCGACTATGTTGGCGTTTCGAGCGCTCATCCCGTTTTCGCTTTCCTTATCTCTTGTCGGGTCAACATTGAGCCCGGCACCCATATAAGCTAGAACAATCGCATCCGCATCCTGATAAACCGCTGCGTCATAGGGCAGATTCTCACTGACCAGAATAAACTTACCGCCGGCTTTATGAGTGTCAGCTATAGCTTTATGCAGTGCAACAAATTGCGGATTGTTCTTATCCAAAACACTGCTGTCGGAAGCATAAGAAAATGCGATGACATAATCTGCTTTTGAAGTGCTGTAGAAATAGTTGATATCAGCACTCTTCGACAACTCATCAAGCGCAAAGTTTATCGCTTTAGCATCGCCCTGTTGCAGTCCGATAATGACCGTCTTCTTACTGTCGTCTTTGATGGGAAGCGTTCCATCCTCGTTCTTAACTACAGTAATAGCCTGCCTTGCAAGCTCCATCTCTTTTTCATGGTGCTCTTTGGAGCCGACTATCTCTTTGCACTCTGCTACTCTCTCATCAATTAAAACACCTTCTTGCTGTGCTCCATCAGGGCTATAAATTTCGTATTTAACCTTGAGCTTTAAGATGCGCTTTACGCTCTCATCAATTCTCTTTTCACTGATTTCTCCGGATTCTACCTTCGCAGCAATCCCTGAAATATACTCATCGTAGTAGCTTGCTGCTGTGGGTGATGTAAGATCACGCGGCAAAAGAAGCATGTCCACTCCGGCATTTATAACCTCCGCTGCGATTCCAACTCCATATTCCGCCGAATTCTCTTTTCCCGGAACAAGTCCTGCTGTAGATATTGCGCCCATCTCCAGTGCATCCGTCACAACCACGCCGTCATAGCCAAGGTCCGTGCGAAGAATGCCTGTGATCATCTTCTTAGACATGGTAGCCGGGAAAAATCCCTTTGTCTGCCCGTCGCCAAAGGTCTTCTCCTCATCGATGAGAGGATAGGTTATGTGGGCTGTCATTATCATGTCCGCGCCGTCTTCTATGACTTTTTTGAAGGGTACAAGCTCTTTTTCCAAAAGCTCTTCATAGCTCTTTTCCACCGACGGAGTCCCTATGTGGCTGTCCACTTCGGTATCGCCGTGTCCGGGGAAATGCTTGTAGGTGGCGATTATATTGCTACCGGATAGTCCCTTCGAATATGCTGCCCCCAAGCTCGCCACGATTTCGGGATCATCGGAAAAAGACCTTGTTCCTATAACAGGGTTCGCAGGATTATTATTCACGTCAATCACCGGTGCAAAGTCAGTGTTAAAGCCAATTGCAGCCAGTTCTTCACCAAGGATCATGCCTGTGAGCTCAGCGTTCGCTGTCGCATCTGCTGTAGCTCCGATTGCCATGTTGCCGGTCATTCTGGTTCCGGTGTTGAGGCGGATGACCTTGCCACCCTCTTCATCAACGGGCATCAGGTATGGAATGTGGGCAGATGTGCCTTCTATCTGCATGTTATTTTTCTGAAGGTCATAAACAAGCCTTGTAGCCTGCTCAGCTCCTGTGATGTTTCCGGCAAAAAGGATGATTCCACCGTACTGGTGGTTTCTGAGGGCGCCGGCCAGTTCCGGTACAGCGCTAAGGTCAGTGACGTCTGCATCATTCCAGGTTCGGATCGCGGGGATTATCAGCTGAGAGATCTTTTCATCCATGGACATGGTGGAGATGACTGCGTCGAGGTTTTGGTCGATTTCCTCGTCAGCTTGATTTGCTGACACATTATCTGATTCCTCACTTGCTGTCATGTTTTCTGCATTATCTGTTGTTTCGCTTACTGCCGCATCTGATGGTTTGCTTGATGCATCGCTTGCAGCATTTACAATTTGCTGATCTATATTTTCGTCATTGCTATTCTCTGTTGCTTTGCTTCCACCACAGCCGCCAATCATGATGGCTCCACTCAGCGCAAGCACTGTAGTGTATATAGGTATAAGACTTTTCAGGTTAAGCTTCATGTGCTCCCCTCCAGATATCCTCTTAGTCATTATTGAGTCACCAGGGACGTTTCAGTTTGACTCATGATTAATTTTGAGTCACCGGGGACGTTTCACTTTGACTCATAATTAATTCTATCACACTTCATTACCGCCTATTACTCATATCAGGCAGATAGTGCATCACAACAGGCCAATGAACAGGGTCTTGGTTGGAAACGTAATTTCGACCACCCCACAATATTCCTCTATATAAAAAATAGTTGGAAATTGCAAAAAGAGATTTTCATTCTCGATGAGTAACTGCATCACATGATATCCGTAGGCCGGTAGTTGTGATGTAGGAATCGCCCTAGACATCAAGTTTTCTTGACCCCGGCCTTTGAATAGCGTTTGTAATTTCCAACTATTTTTTCATAATGCAACTTTTGTGATGCTTTTCAAAAATCAATTCAAACCAACAGATCAATATAACCACTCTTGTGATGTATTCCGACGTGCATCTACCCAAAATGGTCCCTACCCCCCGTCCCCAGAGGCCAAAAATGAGCCCTTGACTCCGTCCCCGGGGCTCAAAAAAATGAGCCACTGACTCCGTCCCCAGGGGTCAAAATCAGGGGCACAAAAAAACGCGCCCCGCCATAAGCGGAGCGCGCCAAAAATCACAATAAGCCCAAAAATTACATAAGCATTCTGAACATCTCGATAACCTGCTCTTTTGTAGCCTCTCTTGGATTTCCGGGATAGCATGCATCTGCAAGAGCATCTGTTGCAAGCTGATCAAGATCTTCTTCTTTGATCTTTTCGTTCTTCTCAGGGATTCCAACATCCTTGGAGAGCTGCTTAACAGCGTTAATAGCTGCATCACGGTACTCTTCCTGGCTCATCTCGTCAACGCCCTTAACGCCGAGAACTCTTGCAATCTCTCTGTACTTCTCGCCTGTGTAGTCGCGGTTGAATTCCATTGAGATTGGAAGGAACATAGCACATGCAACACCGTGAGGTGTGTCATAGTATGCTGAAAGAGTGTGTGCCATAGCGTGGTCGATTCCAAGACCTACGTTTGAGAAGCCCATTCCTGCGATGTACTGAGCCATAGCCATTCCTTTTCTTCCCTCAGGCTTGTTCTCAACTGCATCACGAAGATTAGCGCCGATAAGCTTGATTGCCTCTAAGTGGAACATATCTGTAAGCTCCCAAGCACCTCTTGTTGTATATCCCTCGATAGCGTGTGTGAGTGCATCCATACCTGTTGAAGCTGTAAGTCCCTTAGGCATTGAGCTCATCATATCAGGATCAACGATGGCAACTTCAGGAATATCGTTGGTGTCAACGCATACGAATTTACGCTTCTTCTCAACGTCTGTGATAACGTAGTTGATTGTAACCTCAGCTGCTGTTCCGGCTGTTGTAGGAACTGCAATTGTAGGAACTGCATGGTTCTTGGTAGGAGCAACGCCCTCAAGACTTCTTACATCCTCAAACTCAGGGTTTGTGATGATAACGCCGATAGCCTTGGCTGTATCCATTGAGGATCCGCCGCCGATGGTGATGATTGAATCTGCACCGCACTCCTTGAATGCCTTAACACCACTCTGAACGTTCTCAATTGTGGGATTGGGCTTGATGTTTGAGTAAACAGTGTAAGGAATCTTAGCCTCGTCCAAAAGATCTGTAACCTTAGCTGTTACCCCAAACTTGATAAGGTCAGGATCTGAAGCAACGAATACATGCTTGAATCCTTTCTGCTGAGCAATTCCTACTATCTCCTTGATTGCCCCCGCTCCGTGGTAAGACACGGTGTTTAAAACGATACGATCTGCCATTTTATAACCCTCCTTCTTGTGAATAAGTATATTATTTAGTGAGCAAGGGGAGTCAGAGGGGACGGTTCTTTTTGACTCCTTTTAGGTATGAATAACCTCTATGGAAAGACTTCCCAAAAGGAGTCAAAAAGAACCGTCCCCATTGACTCCCCTACCGACTCACTTACTTCTCAAAAAGAAACTTCTCCGGAAGTGTAACCTTAAAGTCCTTAGCAAGGTGTCTGAAATCATCAGGTGTGATGGTCTGTCTCTTTGCTCCTGTCATGGAGAGAGTCTTAACCAGGATCTCTGCTGACTTCTCAACTGTGTGCATAAGGCCGAAGGTAAGATCAAAGTCTTCTCCTGCTGCGAACATTCCGTGATGAGCCCAGA
Organism: Butyrivibrio sp. VCB2001; assembly: GCF_000423965.1. Taxonomy (NCBI): domain Bacteria; kingdom Bacillati; phylum Bacillota; class Clostridia; order Lachnospirales; family Lachnospiraceae; genus Butyrivibrio; species Butyrivibrio sp. VCB2001. Next base: position 114,025 of record NZ_AUIZ01000004.1, read on the forward strand.
TTGCAACGTCATATTTCTCCATAAGCTTGCTGGTCTCAACTGCGATCTCTCTTCCGCCGGGAACCATCCAGGGCACAACGCCGATTCCATCAGGGAATACTACAGGGCACTCTGTTGCCATCTCCCAGAGTTCTCTTGTGAAAGCCTCGTCTGTGAGAGGAAGCACAAAGGTAAGTGCAATGGTGTTTGTTGTGTGGGCGTGATAGATAACTCTGTACTTACCGCCTGTCACACGCTTTTTAACCTCATGATTCATAAGGTGTGAAGGAAGCTCGGAGGTAGGTCTTGCCCCGCCTTCAAGGCCCCACATGATGCGATAGTTCTCGCCCTTGTCATCGATCTCGATGATGCCGAAACTCTCAGCGGGCTTGATGATAACGTTCCTGAAGAACTTTCCGGAACCTGTCACCATGAAGAACTCACCTGCAAGGTCAGGGACTGTTGTTCCGATTTCCTTCCACTCACCGGCAGAAAACTCCTCTTTTACCATATCAACTTCTTCAGGCTTCATTCTGTAGGAGAGGTTGCCACCGTTTCTCTCGTGCCATCCCTGCTCCCATCCGTCGTTTGCCATGCGGATAAAGCCTTGTGTAAACTCTGCGTCTAAAACTCTCATATTACCAGTCATCTCCTATTATTTATAAATTCAAAGTTCAAACTCTCTTAGAGAGAACTTCCTTTTCGTACCTTTCAACTTCCTCAAACCACTTGCCATCTTCCGGAGCGCCACATCTCTTGCAGTACTCGTTCCAAACATCGCCAAATGGCATGGTCTTAAGCTCTTCCTGTGTGATCATAAGCTTGGTGAATTCTGAATTATCCTGCAACTTCTTCAGCTCCTCGTTAGGTGTGAGCAGGGCATTTAAAAGAGCTTTCTGAGTATTCCTGAAGCCTGTTGCCCAAGCGCCGATTCTGTTGATGGATGCATCGAAGTAATCAAGTGCCATGAATACTCTTCCGTCGAGGCCGCCACAACGTACGATTTCCTTGGCAATCTCTTTTGTCTCATCATCAAAGAGTACAACGTGGTCAGAATCCCAGCGCACAGGTCTTGTGATGTGAAGTGCGATGTTGGGATAGAATGACAGGAGTGCAGGAATCTTGTCGCTTACAACCTCTGTTGGGTGGTAGTGGCCGTTGTCCATAAGAGGAATGCACTTGTCTGAATGTGTTGCTGCAAAAGACAATGTGAACTCTGCGCTACCTACTGTATAGGACTCTACGCCGATTCCGAAAACCTTGGACTCAACGCAGGGCTTAACCTTGTTAAAATCAAAGGGCTCTGAGAGGATCTGCTCGATGGAATCCTTGTAACGGTCTCTCGGTCCCTTACGGTCTGCAGGAATATCCTTGAAACCGTCGCCTGTCCAGATGTTCATTACACAGGTTTCGCCAAGCTCCTCAGCGAGGTAATTGGAAATTCTGATGCATGCCTTACCATGCTCGATCCAGAACTTTCTTGTCTCTTCATCGGGAGAAGAAAGAGTGAGCGGATCGCATTTAGGGTGTGAGAAGAATGTAGGATTGAAATCACAGCCAAGTTTTCTCTCTTTGCAGAAATCTACCCACTTCTTGAAGTGCTTGGGCTCAAGCTTATCTCTGTCTACCCATCCGCCATTCTCATCATCAAAGATCGCATAGCTTGCGTGAAGATTCATCTTGGCACGTCCGGGAATCAGCTTTAAAACCTCGTCGATATCGGCCATGAGCTCCTCGGGAGTTCTTGCTCTTCCGGGATAATTTCCTGTTGTCTGGATTCCGCCTGTAAGGGGCTTGCTTGGATCTGTATCAAAACCTCTTACATCGTCTCCCTGCCAGCAGTGAAGCGCGATTTCAGCCTCTTTAAGCTTCTCGATTGCTTTTTCTGTGTCAACGCCGATTGCAGCGTATCTCTCTTTTGCCTGTTCGTAACTCATTTCTAAATTCCTCCGTTTATATAGTTTTATGCTCTGAACTCTTTTATCTCAAAACTGTTATAGATAACATCTCTTGCTGCCTGAAGGTCAGAAAGCTCTCCTGATGCGATCATCAAAATGGCAAGATTTCCGATCGCTGTTCCTTCGATTGGTCCTGCGTAGACAGTAAGGCCCGTTGCCTGTGCTGTCATCTCATTGAGGTAGGCATCCTGGCATCCGCCGCCGATGATGTTGACGGATGTGATGGTTTTTCCTGTGATTGCGGAAATCTCTTTTATTGTGTCCGCGTAGCATTTTGCAAGTCCACGGTAAACACATTGCATGATTTCTCCCACTTTCTCGGGAACCGGCTGACCATGCTCTCTGCAGTGGTCCTTGATGGCGTCGATCATGCTCTCGGGTGAAAGAAATGCATCATCATTGACATTTATCTCTGCCCCGAAATCCGCACATTCCCTTGCTGCTGCAATGAGGTCTGGGAAGCTGTAATTCTTGCCGTCTGCGTACTTACTCTTTCTTCCTTCGACATATTCCGTGCCGTTAAGCTCTCGCCTTATGGACTGGATGATCCACAGTCCCATGATGTTCTTAAGGAATCTGTATCTGTACCAGGCGCCGCCCTCGTTGGTGAGGTTCTGCTGCCTTGCGTTTTCGCTTGTTATAGGCTCTTTGTTCTCAAGTCCAAGAAGGCTCCAGGTTCCGCTTGACAGGAACACCGATGAGTCATCTCTTGCAGGAACTGCCAGGAAAGCTGAGCCTGTGTCATGGGTTGCAGGAAGGATTACCGTTGCGTCAAACCCTACTTCTTCCTGTATGTCTTTTGCAAGATTACCGACTGTTGTGCCGGGCATCGACAGCTCTCCAAAGAGCCTCTCAGGAAGTCCAAGCCTTCTGATCACTTCCATGTCCCAGGTCTTACCGGCTGCATTTACCAGGTTCGATGTGGTGGCGTTGGTGTATTCCTGCTTCCTTACGCCTGTCAGCTTGTAGCCCAGATAGTCAGGCATCATTAAAAGAGCTTGTGCCTTCTCCAAAAGTTCCGGGCTTTCCTTCTTAAGTGCCATCAGCTGATATATCGTGTTGAAGGGCTGCTTCTGAATTCCGCATCTCTCATAAAGCTCTTTTTCACTAATGAGGGAAAAGACCTCTTCCTCAATGCCCTCTGTTCGAAGATCCCTGTAAGCAACAGCATCATCCAGCATCTCTCCTGCTTCATCAAGGAGCACGTAGTCAACGCCCCAGGTGTCGATGCCGATGGATTCAGGAATCATGCCCTCTGCCTTGCAGGCCTTGAGTCCATCTATGATCCCGTTCCAGAGATTGTCCGTATCCCACACAAGGTGGCCGTTTCTCTGGAGCTGCCTGTTCTCAAATCTGTGCATTTCCTTAAGAAACATCTGCCCGTTTTCCAGCCATCCGATTATGTGGCGTCCGCTGGAAGCACCTATGTCAATTGCAAGAAAATTTTTATTCATATCGAAACTCCAATACATTTAGTGTCAACAATGCTATAATATGGGATATGTGAGGAACATTCTAGGACCATATCTCTCACAAAATGGAACCTTATTTGACATGTATTTTTATGGGTGATTTATGAGAAAAGAACTTGTTGAAACCTTAAGTAAAATGACCGAGGAAGAAGAGCGCATTATCAGGGAAAACGGCGCTATTTCAAAAGAGCTTTACACCTCCGAGAATGAGTTTGTCATCGATGCTGCCAAGCTCCTTGAAAAGGGTAAGCTCATTGCTATCCGCCCCCACACCAGGTTTGCGTACTTCCCGGTGCACAGGCACAACTATATAGAAATGCTGGTGATGATAAAGGGAAATCTGACTACCAAGATCGTTGACGGCGATACTCTCTTTTTATCCGAGGGAGATATCCTTCTGATGAACCGTCACACCAAACACGAGATCATGCCATGCAGCAGCGAAGATATAGCGGTAAACATTATAATCCTCCCGGAGTTCTTTTCCCGGAGTGATGTATCCTATGACCGAGAGAACGTGCTGCGCGACTTCATCATCACTTCACTGTCGGAGAAAAAAAATCACAGCGACTATCTTCTGTATCACACAAAAGATATGATCGCTGTGGATAATCTTGTTGAGAATCTTATCTGGACGCTCACCTCAGGCCACAAGGGCATGAACCAGATTGTAAATACTACGATGGATCTTTTACTGATGAATCTTGCTGCGCTCTCTTCCGATACCCTTAAGGACATGGGCTCAAAGGGCCAGCAAACAACCATCAATGCGCTTGAGTACATCGATCATAACTATAAGAGTGGTACTCTTGATGAACTTGCGTCTGTAACCGGCTATTCGACGGCTTATTTAAGTCGTCTGTTAAAGAGTCACACCGGGAGCAATTTCAAGCAGCTCCTTCAGACCAGAAAGCTCCAGCAGGCTGCGTATTATCTGGAGAACACGACACTTACCACCGAGAAGATCATTGAGAAGATCGGGTACGAGAACAGTGCATACTTCTATAGGAAGTTTTCGGAGAAGTATGGGTGCTCCCCAAGGGATTACAGGAAGAAGGTCAGTGTGCTGGGGTAAGTAGATTTACGCAGCTACCTCTTTTACTGCGCGTCTTTGGGTAAGATTGTCAGAGCAGAGAACTTTTCTGCATTCTTCTTGGCTCTTACCAGCACATTGATCAAAACAACAACATTTGTCAAAACTGCTATGCCGCCAAGTATGCCGCCTACAATAAAATCGCCGCCCCTTATAGCAGGATAATTAAAGACTGTTCCCGCATCATACAGAGTATGTAAAGCCATTGGGACGATGAGTGCCAGAGCCCAGTATAATGCAGTAGGTCCTTCGCCTTTTTGTTTGTTATACTTTGCCCTGCCAATAAACTCTCCCATGATCATGTTAAGCGTCATATGAGTGAACATTAAAGGAGTTCTGATCAATAATACAATAATCGACGACCCAAAAGTAAAGTCTTCCACAACCGTGAAGCCAAAGCCCACAGCAGCACCAATGAGGATATACTCATAAACGTTATTTATCTTATTTTTTAAGATGACGATTGTGATGATGATCGCAAGAAACTTAAACAGTTCCTCCGTTCCTCCCGCTACGCAGAAGGCTGTATAAAAAGCTGCCGGGAAATTTGCCATTGCTTCACCCGATACCCCAATACTTTTAAATGCATATGCTAAACCAAGACCGGTAGGACCGGAAATCGGTACGCAAATGCCGCCCAAAACTATCGGCAGGATTGCCTGAAGTTTCCCTATAGGCTCAGGGACTTCCCTTTTGATCATTCGGAGGTAAATAATTCCACAGATAACTAAGGCAAACAATGAAGCAATGATCGAAATAATAGTTGTTTTTACGTCCATGATAATTTCCCTTTCTCAAAAAGTTGTTATAAACAGTTACCCTATAGCTTAGTACAGATCATTTATATACTCAGTCAGTGCCTGCCTGTCATAGAAGTGCTCCGGCTGCCGGATCACATAATCCGGTTCAACGCCCTGATCGATGTCATACACCGACCCGTTTTTCATGTAGCTCAGGCGATGATTGCTTGACATTTGAAGTATAGTCCCATCTGCAGTAACAAATGGCATTACGGTGCATGCGCCGCCTCCGCTTTGCTGCCCTAATATTGTGACCTGTCCCGATGATTTTAATACGCTCGGAACCAGATTTCCGCAGGAAAAACTGATAGGCGAAGTCAGACAATAGAGATTGTAATCAAGGAGCGAATCCTTTTCATCGTATTTGCCATCAAGATTGGCATCTGCACGAAAACATTCGTTGGAATAAGCGCCTGTCAGTGTATCCTGGATACATACTGAACCCTCTCCCAAAAACAGGCTGATCACAAAGCTTGCAGTAACGGTATCGCCACCTGAATTCATACTAAGATCCATAACTACATTCTTTATAGGGCTTCCCCTTCTCGTAATCTGAGAATATGAATACAGAAGAAGACCAACTGTATCCTGAGTATCGGCAGTAGGTGCATTTTCATAATAATCAGCATCCTGATCTTTTGTCATGAAACTGTCAAAAGTGATATATGCTGTGTTTCCGACTTCTTCATAGCCCGGGACTCCATCAGGGTAAAACTTTTCTCTGGCAGTGTAATACTTCATAGCCGAGCTGTTCATATCCTGAATTGACTTGCCACTCTTCCCCTCAATGTTAGTATCCAGGCCCATTCGCCACGAATTAAGCATATACCCGCTGTGTATGTCATCAATGTAAAGTTCCATCAAAACTTTCATCGCCTTTGCAGACATCTCAGGATCAGTACTCCTTAGCGCGTCACTAAGAGCTGTCTCAGCAAAAAAGTCGTCAAAATTCTCGATCCCATGGCTTTCTTTCAGGCCATAATAATAGTCCATTACCATACACAGTTCATTATAGGTAAACTCCGCGAGAGCCTCGCTTTTGCTCTCCTTCGGCTGTGCTTCATAATACTTTCTCAAAAGTTCCCTTCCGGGTTCCGATCCATACTCATACACAAATACTCCTTCGTTGTTATACAAAAGACATACATAACTCGGAAGAGACAACATAATATCGCTTAAGGTCTGCATGGGAATATAGTATTTACCATTCTCTTCGATCAGGTCTATCCCATATTTTTTCAGATCAAAAACCACCTCCGAACCAAAGCGGCTGTATGAGTTTTCTTCTGAGAGTATCAGGCCTTCAAAGACTGTATCCGGCTGTAGTACATCTATAACCGTGCTCGTCCAGGACGGGACAAAAAAGGCATCGAAATCATAAAAGCTTATTGTGTCCTTATCACAATCTATCTGCATAGGATACTGGTTTTCACGGGTAATTGTTACCACTGCGCCTTGGGCCGAAGCGGTCAGTGCATAATTTTTATCTTCAATAATCTCGTGATTGACTCTTTCCATCAGGGAGACGGCAGTATCAATGTCAAGATAGGGAATGTCTTTGCTTTCATCAGCGAAAAAGAGCTTGATACTTTCCTCATTATTGGCAGAGTGAAAATATAAATGAATCTCCATTTCAGTAAGGGTGCTTCCGGATGATGTTCCGCAGGAAGTCAAAAGAGCACTTCCCAAGATGGTCAATGCAAAAACTCTCCAGATCTGATTGTATGATTGCTTTTTCATGAAGCTCCTCCTGATCAGGCGCATAATACTTTTCCTTTTATTGCAAGGAACAACCTCTCACATATAAATTATGAGCCAATTCAGATTTGAACTCCAATAAAAAATTGATAAAATATGTTTTGTATTGCGTTTAAAGCAAAGAAATGGACAGATATCGCACTGATTCTGTCCTTTCCATTTTTTGATAATCCATGAGAAGCTTCCAATAAGCCCCCTTATATTCTTTGTCTTTTTAAACATTTACAAATTTCTCTATTTCTTCAACATACTCTCTGGTATGCGCAGCCATGTATCCACAATGCGGATATCCTTTTCTAATAACCACCTTCACATCCGGCATATACTTGGCAAAAGATTTTCTAGAAAGCTTCAGGTCAAAGTCCTTCTCGCCATACTCCAGGTGCAGTTTAGCCTGATGCTCTTTTGACAATGGCTTCATATCGTAGGTACAGCATGCATGGCATATTGCATCGATATCACTCAGCGTGATTCTTTCAAAGTTCTTAGTCATCATCTTTGCGAAGTCATAGCCATACCAATCCACTAGGGATTTTGATGCTTCCACATGAGTCTTATCCAGCTGTTTCTTTCTCTTTCTGAACAGATTACACACAAGCACTTCTGCCATCTTAGAACTCTTATTGAGTGCAACACCGTCAAACCAGGCACGTTCTAAATTAAAATCGGAATCCCAGAATAGCCGCCATGCAACTGCTACGCCAAGTGAAGCTCCGTATACAAGCTTGATATCCTTATAGTCTTTATCAGTCAGATACGATTTAAGCTGTCTGTACTCATCATCAGCGCTGATATATGCCCCGGCTTTACCATGGCCTCCCTGATCGGGAGCGATGATAAAGTAATCTCCCTTAAGATACGGACTCATCAGATCATACAGATTTGCACCGGATATCATCATTGGCGCCAGCAATATGAGCTTTGGATTATTCGGATTTCCATACTCGTTGATATACATCTCATTTCCCTTTCCTGTACTGCTTTCGGATAGAAATACAATCCATAAATAGCGCCCCCTCTTACCGCGTACATGACCATCGCAGTAAAAAGCAGGCAGAATAAAACCATCTGTATCAGAATAATCATCTGTCACCAACCTTAACTTTCTTCGCCATAACCAAAAGTCCAACGAACATCCACAAATTCCCTATACTGATCCAAGCAGCAGTAATAGCATTGCGAACTTCTGATTCAGGAAGGAACTTAAACAGCATGACTGCGGCCATTCCTACCGCAGGACAGAATATCCAGCACCATTTAGGATATGGAGTCAGCCCTTTTGTGAATGCTGCAATATGTGCCACATGTTGGATGATCCAGAATAGAAAGAACACTATCATCCCCGGCAAAAGAAAGTATTTACCAAATTTCACTGCTGCATCTACTGCAATCTCCGGGGCAACATCGTTCATATACTTGTAAAAGAAGCATGTGGACAAACACGGGACATGCACTCCACATCCCGCGAAAGCCAATACCCCAAGTATTCCTGTTCTATAAAGATGAGCATATTTCTGTGATTTAGGAACAATCAGCCTGTACACTCCAAAATAGCAAAGTGCCTCAAGCGGAATACCTATGAATCCCAGAAATGCTGACCAGAACATTCTGGTATCCGATAATTGCAAATATGCTGACAAAAACCATTCCATACCTGTTTTAGAGGAATCATGCATCCCATAACCTATAAGCACATCTCCCACAAGCACCATGCATGCGGCAAATATGCCTATCCGCATAAGCTTCTCTATCCTGTTCCAGTCTAACTTGTCATCAATTCCGATGTCATTAAACTTATCCATACATTCCGCCCTTAATGCTTTACCATTTAAATACTGCCAGTCTGTTGTTGATGTTCTTTCCAACGATAGCAAAAAGTTTTCCGCGTATTGAGTATTTCTTCATTTCTTCGTTATAATTCGTCTCAGACACAAGGCTCATCCTTGGTTCAAGATCCAGATATTCACGGCCTGACTTTGTTCCCCAGCCGAAAGAAGCATTAGTATGTTTCACAGCATCGTGATGGCTACCATTCTTTTCAAGGAACGGAGAATGAAGCTCCGCAAGAAGATATCCATGTTCGAAGCTGTCACAAAGCATGTTGATGCATGTCTTTACCTGGTCTTTGGAAAAGTATTCAAGGACTCCTTCCATAACCACGATGGTCATGTCTCGCTTAGGAAGTTTCCTTGTCCATTCTCCGTCAAGCGCACTCCCATCGAGCATTGTGCACCTGTCCCTGTCAGAGTACACTTTACGTCTCTTCTCTATCTGATCCGGAAGATCCACATCAAACCACGTGATCTTGCCATTGTCTACCTGCAAGAACTTATCATCAAAACCACATCCAAGATTTATGCAGAGTGCATCCGGATATTTACTTATAAGCCGCTTCAACTCATTTCTGTATAGTATTGTTCTAGCCACTACACCCTCATGTGATAAAAAGGGATCGTATTTACTAACGTCAACTCCAAGCGCATCAATGATCTCTTTAGCCTTAAGATCAATTATCCTGGCATTAGATCTTGCTGTCTCACTTGCCTTTATCGCAAGTGGAATAAGAGCTGTTTCCTGTACATCACCAAAAGTAAGTTCCATTGTCCACTCCTCCTTTTAAAAGCGTTAGCTAATGCTAACTCAAAATCATAGCATTCTCTATTTCTCATGTCTATAGCCTTTACAACGACTTTGTGAGCCTGTAGTCACAACAGTCATCACCTTCAGCCACTGATTTAGTCCGTTTATAATCAACTCCCCTGAAGCCGTTCATGTATTCTTTATCCATGCAGCAGATCATCTGAACAGCTTCCGGAGTCCCAAGTTCCCGTGCCTTATCATAAAGAGGACAGCTTACCACATCCATGAAGCACTGTTCTTTGGTAACTTTAAGGTTCTTTATTTCATATCCATCGCTCAGTTTTGCAGCAATTCTATCCATCCTCTTCCACATGAGTGAAGGAATGCCCGGAAAAGCAGTAATCTTGCTAAAGATACCTTGTAGTCTGCGTCCCATCTTTGTTCCAAAGCCTCTTGTAACAGCCAAAGCTTCTCCGGGATAGAAATGCTCAACTGAACGATACAGTGCTACTGCCGGAAAGACATATGACACACTCGCCTTATCTGCGGATGGTTCAGCATTCTTTAATCTGGAAAACTCCTCTTCAGCATAATCCCATATATCTTTTGCCTTAGCTTTTCCGTATTTCTCAGACAATTCCGAATAAAAACGCTTAAATATAGAAGATTTTTTAAGAGTATTGCTCATACAGACTGCTCTCCGTTGCTTCTTCATCCCCAATCTGTTACTTACTATACTTCATGATACTACTTATTGTTAGTTGTTGCTAACTTTTCTCAAAAATTTATCATTTCATTTTTCTCTTACAAGATCATACATAAAGCTCTTTTCATACTCACCTCATCAAACTTATGAACAGTCCTACAAGAGCTGCAGGAATCAGTGCAAACATCAGTCCCGGGAATATAGCCCCTTTTAAATGAAACCACTTCTGATGGTAAGCCTTGTCCATGTGCTCTGTTCCTTCCAGCCTGAACATTTTCATATTCGCAAATAGCACCCAGTCCAGAAAGAGTGTGTCATAGGCTCCAATCCATACCATGAGTCCAAAAGCGATCGCGAATCCCTGCCAAAATGTAACTGCCCCGGCAAGCTTCGCGCATATGGTAAGAATAACTGTAAACATGATTATTCCACAGGACTTCGCCAGTACTACCTTTTTTGATTTATATGAAACATCCACTCTTTCATGTGTTTTGAAGTATTCTTCTTGAATATCAGGCGGGTAATTATGGATACATGCCGGACTGTACATTTTTTCCCCATGAAAAGACACAAAAAGAATTGTTGTAAATAATACTGCAAATACTATCGCTTCAATTACCAATACATACCAAACCATGTTACCTGCTTCCCTCCCTCATAATATGACCATCATAATCCCTGCCAGTACAGCTGCAATAATAGGATTGCCTACAATCGTAATCAGCCATTTCACAGTCTTTGTCTTTCTGGGGATGTAAGGCCTTAGATCTTCTGTTCCCGGAATAGCCCAGGCTTTTGTATGCTCTACCCAATACCAATCAATGAAGAATCTGTCGAATAGTCCTTCTGCCATTGTCATAGCATATATTTGAAGAAATGGCACTATAAAACCTCTGGCTCCATTGATGCCATAAACTGACCAGAGCACAAAAGCAATCATTACTGGAAGCGTGCATAACTTGAATAACTTACCGTTCTTTTCAATCTGTGCCTTTGAGATAAGTCCCATCTCTACAACGCGATCCTGCACATCTTTTTCATACAAAAAGGCTCCCTGTTCTGTTCCATTTGCTATAACAACAACGCAGGGAAGAAATAGTATAAAGCAAACCACAATGCACTCTAATATTAGAACCATAGTCACCCCCATATTACCCTCAAACTGCCATTTCCCCATTCAAAATATTGTTTCCCTTAAAACAATGTACATATCCAGGCTGCAAGCGCTGATGCAGCCGGGAATATCACAAGAAGCTTCAGCAGCTGGCTCTTGATGTTATATCCATACTTTCTGTTCTTATAAACGCTTTCAACTTCCGGAAAATAGAACTGAAAAAACTGGAATTTCATGAGCAGGAAGTAGTCAAAGCAGATCATGTCATAAAGCTTGTAAACAGTGAATATAAAGACAAATCTGAAAAAGAACTGTCCAAACGTGTAACCACTCCTGAAACCGTCCCAGATTGAGATAAAGCCTACCCCCAGTATCATCAGAAAACTAAATATCATTAAAGTCCATCCGATTGTCCTGGCGCCGTAGAACAATTCTTTTTCCCTTGGCAAAATAGCCTCCTGCGCTTCTTTCGGTGCTGAAGAAAAGAACTTCTTATCCTGAATAAATGCTACGGCAGAAAACATCATCAGTGTTATCGCCACGCAAAATATTATTGTCAGAAATATAGTTAGAATCATCTCTTATTCCCCTGCCTTATGACCTTCTCAATCCCCCTCACAAACTTTTCCGGCTTAAATGGAGCCAGCCCTCCGTGGCCTGTGTCCTTGATCTTTCTAAATACTGTATGTGGAAAGATCTTTTTTATATATTCCACATCCCACTTTCTATCTTTTACCTCTTTTTCTGCAACCCAATATTCTATGTATTTACAGTCAGTATGGATATACTTCGGCATGGAATAATTGTTGCAGGATTCAAATGTCCTCCAGATTGTTTTAGCGCTAATCATCTTAAGGACCTTTGCTGCGTACTGCACATCTTCCTCTGACAGTTCATCAGTAGAAAAAGCTTTTTCCAACAGCTTTGTTCCACCAATTTTTCCTGTGTATATCAACAAAAAATCCTTTATTGCTATCAATCTTGTAACGATCCAAGGAAGCTGATATGGAGTAATACCACCATCGATTACTGCACTCTGTATTGTCACTTTGTTGCCTGCAAGCATCCTGACTACAATGCTTCCACCCATGGAGCAGCCGTAAAGACACGTCACATTGCTCAGTCCGTTCAGGTTCAGCCATTCTTCCAGTTCTGCTGAGATTTCTTCAACACTTGTGAAATCGCTCTTGTTGTCAGGGTCATACCCCGGAAGTGCAGGAATTATCAGATGGTATTTCTTTTCCAAAAGCGGAATCACATACTCGAAGTAATCCCACATAACCACGGACGGATGTAGCAACACTATGACCTTATCATTATCTTTTCCAAATTCATGTATCGTCATTTTTCCTATCATTCCTACATATCAGATATCCGTTAGTATCCCTCTCAAGGTCTGTCCACTGCTTTGGAATATCGCCGTATTGCCCGATGTATGCCTTGAAATCCCTGTTGAGCGCACTCATCTCATCGACTGCATTCATCGCATGGTCTGAAGTGCAGAGTTTTCCAAGCTTCGTTGCGAAAATGAATTGATAGAACGGAAGGTATTTCTTTTTGAACTTTGGATTCCTAAAGTCTTTGTCGGAATCAGGCATAATTTCATGCCCATTGTCTTCCAGTACTGTATAAGCCGCAATAGTTGCGTCCATGATCCTGTTGACATAAACTTTGTCGCGCCTAAGCTTTTTTATATCACCATTTGTATAATAACAGGCAAAAGCTATTGGTATTACTGATGCTGCATGGCATATGAGCCAGTCTGTCATATTTGATTCATAGACTACTTTGAAGTTTGTTCCGGAGAATACATTTTTTATAAAAAACTCCTGCGATGGAGTTCCCTTAGTATTCCCAATTGTTATCTTATTCAGCGACACCGATTTGATATATTCTTTTTCCCTATGACCAGCAGACATCGCAAATGCAAAAAGAACTGACTTCTCCGATAGTTCTTTTGTAAGCTCATCTGTCTTAAGATTGTTGCCAACAAATACAATGTTCCTGGAAGCATTATCTTTAAGAGGTTGAACAACACTATCTATCTGGGTATATCTGACCACCACGAATATAACGTCGTATCTATCATCCGATCTCAACCCATTAATCACAGGTATCTTCACATTGGTCTTTCTGCCGAAATAATGATGAATACTAAGCCCATTTCTTTTTATCTCTTCATACCATTTTCCACGTGCAAGAAGTGTGACATCTTTTCCCTGCCTGTACAAGTTGCTTGCAAGATTTCCACCCAACACTCCTGCTCCATAAACAAGTATTCTCATGTCATTCCTCTCTTTTAAAGGTCACAAAGATGAGCCCTGCAAACAGAGCACATAATACTGCTCCTGTCAGCATCCATAGGGATAATCCATAATCAGTATTTGAAAGGATTCCATATATTGAAATAGGGATTCCAACTAGTCCGCCCAGCGACAATGCTCCAAAGCCCCTGTGCAGCCTTGTCGCTGTAAGGATGCGGTTAAGCCCTGCCGCCCTCTCACTAATTAGTTCCAACACGCCGATCATCATGAAAATTGCTACTATGACAGAAAGTACGGCATACATATTCGCCTCTTGCCTCAAACATTTCACTGTACAAACAATCCATATTATCCAGCCTGCATTCCCCGGCAAATCATATATCATCCACTTAGCTGTGGATATCTCCGTTCTATATATCCCAATGCCAGGTTTCCACGGGATGCATCTGTTTACGTTTTTCTTATACTCAGCGTACTCCTCACCATATAAATCCAAAAGCCACTTCTCTTCCGTTTTTATAAGTGCAACTGTCATAATAATCCAGTCAACAATCGGAAAAAGTAGCAGCCATGCATTATGCCACATAAGGGTAATCCCAGATAGCGCAAACCACCAGCCGCTGTACATCGGGTTCCGTACCCATGAATAAATGCCATTGGTCTGAAGCCTGTTCTCTGTTATAGAATCATCCATATCTGACCGGACAGCTCCTATATACCATACACCGATTCCCATTATTATGAGTAATGTACCAACCACTCGGAAAATAAGTATCCATGAATCATACAGAATTCCTATCTTAAGCACATAGCCAAACAAGATAATTCCTATTACATTGACCATAGCAATTCCATAAACAATATATGGCCCGACTCCAAAGAGAGGGAGTTTCTGCCCTTCCTTCATGTAGTTCTTTAACATTTTCTGATCACCTCATCATGACATGCAGGCCCATCTGATAAATCCGAATGTCTGATAAACTCTACATGCCGTGTAAGTCCCGAATAGGCTCTTGTATCTGTATTGCAGAATATTTTACAAAGCGGTCTTATCCCATAGGTTTCAAACATTTCGACATACATACACTTTGAAATTCTATATTCTACCTTGTCTCTGGTGACATTGAAATAATCATAGGTTATGCTGCCATCAGTCATTCGTTTTTCATGGTCGCCGATATTCCACTTTCTTGCAATATCAAAACTGTTCGGAAGTGCGTTGATTATTGCAATTATCACATTGAAAAATGTCCTTCTTGCTTCAAAACCAGCGTTTATATAATCCATGATATCTGTGTCAGAAAAGCCAAATTGCTTTAGTTCCAGACACATTGCAATTACCGCATATACATGAAGCGTATTTGTTGATGGATAAACATTGTGTTTCCTGAAATCATCAGAGGCATACATCTTAGAAAGTCGGACAGCGTATGCTTCAACTCTGTCATCGACATTATTAAGTCCAGTTTTTTCAATGGCCTTTCGATATATCTTTTTATAGGCTTTTATCTTTCTGTCCATCCCTTATTCTCCAACTTTACTAAGGATTCGCTATCTTATCAGACAGCACACTGGCAGTACTTCCAGATATCCATTTTCCCTGGCAAATTTCTCTAAAGGACACCGGGTGTTTTTAATAGATATTTAATAACATGAAAATCATTATCAGTTATCTCAAATGTTAGCATACGCTAACTCCTTTTTCAATAGTACTGCAGTATTTTTCTGTCTCATCTCCTATTCTTATTCAGCAGGATCTATTGCCCCATTCATCAAGCCCGTCAGTAAGTGCATGGCTTGCTTTATCATATATACGCCATTCAACTCGATATTGATGAACTACCCTTTCCGACGCAGAGTCGGTGAGGGTAGTTCATTTTCTTGTGGAAATATGATTGGAAAAGTAGTAATATGGCCAAGGCATATTTTAAAAATGGAGGATTTTTCAATGGCTAAAACAAAAACCTGGAACTTTTCAACCACAGACGGAACACCTATAGAGATCAGTCTGCGTAAGAATACCTGGATATCTGTCAACGGCGGTGAGGAAGTGAACGCCAAGACCATCAAAAACAGTGCTGACAGCAATATCTTCGAAGCAGTATTTGATATTGCACTCCCTAACGGTGAGATTGCAAAGATGTTCTCTTCTACCACTCAGAAACACCTTGTATACAACGGCAGGGACGTTGTTACCGGAGAAGAGTACACAGTAGCTCCTATCCCAGCATGGACATGGGTATTTGTTGTACTTTATGCTATCAACTTTTTCGTATTTCTCGGTGGAGCACTTGGCGGTGTAGTCAATCTTTTTGCAATTATCTTTACTGTTCAAATCGCAACCAGAAGCAAAAAATCTACCGGAGTTAAGATACTTCTTAATGTTCTCCTATTTGTAGGTGTTGTGATCCTTTCACTGGTCATCGCCTCATTGTTTTTAGGTATTCGCGGATAATAACAAAGGCCGGAGGAATCAATTTCCTCCGGCCTGTTTTTGTATGACGATGCTACGCTTTCTTCTTATATCCGCAGTCACAATACGGACCGCCTGAAGCCAGTGTATATTCCCTGACAAAATCTGAAGCACCGCCCAGTTCACTCATTGTATAGTCCAAATGGCACATCGCAGGAACCGGTCAAAAAATCCATATTCCTGCAGGCATTCCATTATATTTCATCTTTCGATCACCTCAGCTTGCTGGTATTAGTTCTTTTTAATTGTTTCTAATTCGCAGGCAAAAATCGCACCTGTCTGCGCCTCTTCCCAATGTCCCCGTCCTGATGAACTCAAGTCCCGGAAGATTGCCATATATCCTGTCATCATTTCCGCAGAAGACCTTCGTGATTTCAGGACACCCCAGTTCCGTAAAATATCTTCTATAAGGACATTCTGTTACATCCATCCTGTATTCGCCCTTTTTATTTGGGTAAAAGACATTTTGAAATCCGCAAGTAGATCCAAATATCTTTTTGGTCATTGGATCCCACATTTTAACAAATAAGCTTTTCATTCCGGGGACTCTCATCAGTCCGGCCAGCTTAGCCTGTATACCTACGCACCCTGCAATCGCAGCATCTTCAATAACCTTATATGCTGCATCCTCGCCCAGTATAGGCTTTATTGTCAGATATATTGCTGAGGAAGGGAAAATCCTGCTATCAGTATGGGTATGTACTCCCTTAGGCAATGACTCGTACTTACGCAGATACTCTGAAAGCTTAACTGTGGCATCATTCCAGAGCCTATCACTTTGCTCCTTAGGAAAAGCCTTATCCATTTCAGCCTTTATGAAGCCTTTCTTGGACATTATCTGTTCTGCCTTACTTTGCATTTTTGATTTCCTTTCCCACTGAAATTTATCTCTGATTTTTAAATCGCTATATTTCATGATATCACTTATCGTTAGTTTATGCTAACTCATCACAAAAAATGTGGGTGCTCTTTTTGTGAGCACCCACTTAACCGGCCTTATATACCCTCAGAGCACCTCAAATATATGCTTGCCGACAACAGGCTTCTCACCCTCTATTTCTGTCATGTAGGAGATAAGATAATCCTGTAGACTCTCTTTCCCCAGCTTTTCGAAAATCTCTTTTTCCGTATTATATCCAAGCTGCTTGCCTCTTTCGTTCCAATCCACCAGGGCGTCGATCGTATCTATAAGCAGATCACTGTCATAGTGGAACTTTAGTATATAATCTGCAAATTCCAGAAATCTCTCGGAGCGCATTATTCCAAGGGCTGTCACCAAATTACCGGTACTCCTGGAATCATGGATCAGCCTGGCTTTAAGTGTATCTCCGAATCTGGCAGCATCACTCATCTGGGCCTTATTCATATATTCATCTATCAGCTCATCATTAATCACGTCAAAGGTATCGATACATGCCTGCTGCTCAGCAGTCGGATAATATTTGACAAGCTCTTTTGCCGGATAAGTATCCTCCACAGACCTGTAGGAAGGAGTCTTGAGCGGTTCTACAATGGCTGGGCCTTTACTCTTAGCTTGGATCTTATCTTTAACCTTCTGAAGCCTTTCTTTGTTAACCCACTTTTTAGGCGCATCTATCCTGACATCATCTGCCATTATGAACCTGTTTTGTTTCCCGCTTTTTTCCGTAAAATCATTGGCAAAGCACCTGGTGATCACAACTGCGTTAAAGGACCTGTGATCTAACGCAGCTGCCATTGCCTTGTGATGCCCATCTAAAAGAGCTGTCAGATTCCCGTCCATGAAATAGGCAATTGCTCTGGCGCCGGGATGCTGCCTGTAATATTCAACTCTCTCCTTGTTACATTTCTCGAAGGGCTCTGTAGCTATCGTAAAATGAGGCTTAAGGCTTCCCCACTCGCCATCTTTTAGATAAACCAGGCACGAACCCGGTTTCACAGTATCATCGTTCGGATAATCCCAGAAAAGGTTGCCGCCTCCATCTGTTGGGTACAGCTCAGTATCCCAGATGCAGTAATATCCATCCATAAGAAGCCCCACCAAAGGCTTTATCTGCTCCAGCACCTCTTTAAAAGAGGCTGTATCAGAATTGATGGCATCAAAAGAAAACTCTTTGCTCTGCTCAAGGTTGTATCCGGTCTTAACTATCTTTTCGCAGGTCGGACAAAAATATTCTTCGTCCTGAAGCTGAAAAAGAGGCTTGTCACCGAACATGAGGGTCATCAGACTTTTCTTTTCCTCCTTGGAGTAGGACTGAATTGTATAAATAAGCCCTTTCCCGTTTTCGACATACAAAAGTGCTCCGGGCGAATGGAATTTCTCAGATCTGCCAAACACTGATAACGTCTCTATGTTAAGTTTTGATTTATTAAAACGTGTAAAAAGATCTATCAATTTATATTCTCCAATTTCAATTTTGGGACTTGCATTTTTTCTTTTTCATGTTATTATACTTCTTCGGGCAAAGAACAGTTTATATTTTTTTTATAGAAAGTAGCGTTATATGATAATCGTAATAGCAAACATAGTAGTTTTGGCAGTTTTATATCTTACACTCTGTGCAATATTTGCAAGATCAATGGGAATCGTTAAGTGCATCGATCCAAACAAGGCATATCAGAAAGAAAACAAAAGACATTTTCTCGATGGGTACAAGAACTGGAAAAGTGAAGAATACATAATAAAATCTTTTGACGGTTATGAACTTCATACGACCTATATCCCTTCAGCCATTCCTACCAAAAGATTTGTCATACTGGTTCATTCATCAACTTACTGCAGAATCGGTGGAATCAAATACTTTAACATATTCAGGAAAATGGGATACAACGGTATTCTCTTTGATCTTCGTGGTCATGGCGACAACAAAAAGTCTCCGTCAACCTGGGGCATCAAGGAAAGCAAGGACCTTCTCAGTGTAATAAATGATACCGTTGACCGTTTCGGAGATGATATCAAGATCGGCGTTCATGGCGAGTGCCTCGGCGGTGTAACTGCTCTTACCGCTCTTAAGTATCATCCCAATATCTCTTTTGTTATCGCTGACAGCTGCTACAATTCTCTTTATTCACTTCTTTGCAAGCTAGCTCAGCAGATGGCACATGTATCACCGGTGCTCTTTGATCCGGCTGTAGTCTTCTTCAGGCTTATGTTTGGATACTCTTATAAAAAGATCTTTACAAGAGACAGCCTTGGCGAAAACACAGTTCCGATCTGCTTCATTCAAGGCGACAGCGACTGCGTTGTACCTGTATCCGATACTATGGAGCTTGAAAACGCAACTAATGGCTATACTGAGACCCACATATTTAAAGGCGCTGATCATACCCGTAACATCCTTGCTGACGCAGACCGTTATGAGGATATCATCAGAAAGTTTTTGTTCAGAGTCAATTTTATGGAGCTTATGGCTTAAGCATTATCATTTTTGCTTCATGAGCTCAAACAGTTCCAAGTCCTTCAAATGATTGGTGGTGCTAAGAAGGAGTGTTACTTTCCTGTCTTCTTCTGAGTCTGTCACATCGCGCTGCCAAGCCCAGTAATGAGGGCCGTCGCCGATTGCTCTTAAGGTGGACATGAGGTATTCCATCACATAGGCAGATTGCTTGATATCGGCTTCGCAGTCATTCTCATAAAAGCCCTGCCACTTGTCGTGCTCTCTTTCCCGCTGAGCTTTATCTCCTGCAAGGAAAGCTTCGCGGGCGAGGCCGGCTTGGTAGAAGGCTTTTTTGTATTCGCCGGAAAGTCCAAGGAGCATGCTTTCACAGGCTTGGCTTGCTCCGAGGTAGCCATAGTACAGATATTTTACCTGCATCAGCAGAGAATCTTTGAAAAGCTCTTTTCCGGGATCGGAGAGAGCTTTTGTTGTAGTCTCACATTGATTTAAATATTGTTCATAGTTGTTAGCTGCCGCTTCCACAAGCTCTTTATACCAGATGATCTGGTCGCGGAAGGTGGTGGCGCTTGTGGCCCATTTAAGGTGTGGCGCGGGACTATTCCTGTCCACAACAAAGTTCGTAACAAGCATCCTTGTGATGTGGTTTGCGAACTGCTCTCCCGCCCTGTTGTCCTCGTGAGGGCCGAATTTCAGTGAATACTCAGGCCACTGGGAAAAGAGCCTTGAAACAGCCTCTGCATTATCGGAGCCGTAGTAGGTCCTCGCGTAATCCTGAGTGTACTGCGCCGTGTCTGCGTTGCCGGTTTGCCAGAGCCTTGCAACAAGGTCAAGGTAGTACAGGTGTGGCTTGATGTTTGAGCAGTTGATGATCCAGAAATCTTCTGCGCCGTGTGAGAGGCAGTCTGAAAGCTCTTTTCCTATAAACGCAGGTGAGTTCGGCATCATGGTCATGTGATTTGCAGCCTGAAGATCATAGAAGGATACGTGGTAGTAGATGCCATGCCTTCCGTGGTCGCTTTCTGTGGGAAGCGCATAAACTCTGGGGTCATCATCGTTCTGCCTGCGGGAAACCATCTTGCCATAGCCGTTGTCGGCCCAGACTCTGATGACATCCTCGGGGATATCAAGGTGGCCGTCACGATAAAGTGCCATAATCTCGCCGTAGAGATTGGTGCAGCAGACTGCGTCTTTGTTATGCTCTTTGACCAGGTCGTACTGCATGCGAATGATCTTGCTAATGAGCTCGCCGCGGGCTTTGGGCGTGTCATACCTCGGGTCATCTGCCCAGAAGGGTTTATCACCCTGTCCTCTAAATCCAATGTTCCAGATTACTTTGCTGTCTGACTGCTCCTTGATTGCGTCCTTCCAGAGGCTAGTGAAGAGGTCTTCGTGCTTTGCAAATGAGGGCTCCAGGTCTGGATAGGCTCTTATGAACATCTCAGCACCCAAGGGCTCTGCGTGGTGATGGGTTATGTATAGCCCCATCCTGGACGCTAGTGCGCGGTATTTTCTTGAATTCTTATCAGTTCCCGGAATGGTCATATTCCCGCCAAAGCGCAGCAGTGCCTCAAAGGCCATCTCCCAGGGCAGTTCTGAACTTCCGTCAACCTTCCAGGTTGCCAAAAGGACTTCGTCATTGATAAACCAGCCACGGTAGCGGACTCTTGGTTTATCTGATTTATAGGTGAAGCCTTCGGGAATCTCTATGCTCTCGCGGCGCTCTATCTTCTGGTCGTTCCAGAACCACAGCGGCTGTATACCGAGAAAGCGCCTGCTTATCTCATAGATACCGTAGATAAAGCCAAGGTCGTCGGAGGCTTGTATGGTCAGGGTATTGTCCTTGCATGAGAGTATGTAGGTTTCTGCTTCAAGGGAATTGTCTTCCTCAAAGACAAGCTTGGGAGTCAATGGAGTCAATGGGGACGGTTCTCTTTGACTCCCTTTTTGAGTCACCTGGGACGTTTCAGATTGACTCATTGTGCGCAATGAGTCAAAGAGAACCGTCCCCATTGACTCACTTAAGTCTCTCTTCAAATGACCTAATGCATGTAAAACAGGCTCGCTTGCTTCGCCTGTTATTATGGTTAAGTTTGTGTTGATGATCATAGCTCTTTTGCCTCCTGCCGGCGTTTATACTTGTTCCAAGTACTTCGATGAATTCTCGATATATTTAGGATAGCAAAAGCTTTCGATTAATATAATTGTCTACAGTTAACTTGGTCGTTTTTTATAAGATTTCAACTATGAATGAACTTAAAATGTGCCTATTAATGATTTAGACTAATATGAAAGAAAAAAGACTAATTGCAAATATCAACTTGGATGAGCCCCGGGGACGGAGTCAATGGCTCATTTTCAGGAGTCAAGAGAACCGTCCCCCTGACTCCACTCCTGACTCCTGCTTTTTCGTCGGATACTACTGTCTGGCACTGAAATTTGTTCAAGGACAGTAGCCATGATCGTTATGTTTGAGCCAACACTACTGTCTGCGAATCAAAATCCCCATGAGACAGTAGATATTTGCTTTAAATTAGCTCCTTGCACATCTAAACACTGCAAAAACTGTGAATTTTCTACTGTCTCTATAACAATTCTGTCATGAGACAGTAGCCCTGCACATGATAATGTGTAATTCACTACTGTCCCCAGAACAAATTTGTTGCAGGACAGTAGCCTACGCCAAATTTGGCATACAAATTGAGTCACCGGGGACGTTTCAGATTGACTCATTGCACACAATGAGTCAATCTGAAACGTCCCCAATGACTCACGCGAAGATCCAACCCATGAAAGAGGAATCACCATGAAAGACATGACAAAGGGCAGTATTCTAGGCGCCATCATTTCTTTTTCAATTCCAATGCTGATTTCAAGCATCTTCCAGCAGCTGTATTCTCTGGTGGATACTTATATTGTGTCGAGATACCTTGGACCGGATGCACTGGCAGGAGTTGGGGCGACAGGTCTTTTGACATTTCTGATGCTCTGCATAGCGCTTGGAATGGGCGCCGGCGGAGGTCTTATCATCGCGCAGTGTTATGGCAGCAAGAACTATGAGAAGCTGCGCAGCACCATCATTTCCATGAGCTATATCATGCTGCTACTGGCAGCAGTTATGTCATTTCTTGGATTCATATATTCAAGGAAATTCCTTGTATTCCTGAAGGTCCCGGATAACGTCATTGACTATTCCGTCACCTACATCAGGATCATCTTTGTTTTCTCCATCGGCACGGTTCTCTACAACCTGACATCATCAATACTCAGGAGCGTAGGCGATTCCAAGACTCCGCTCTATGCGCTCATCGCCGCCTCCTTTATCAACATCGGCCTGGACCTTTTCTTTATCCTGAAACTGAATATGGGCGTGGCCGGAGCAGCTTACGCAACAGTCATTTCCCAGTTCATTTCCGGACTTATCTGCCTTGTGATCATAATCAGGAAAAGAGCTGACCTCGGCTTTAATGGCGTCGGAAGCCTGCTGCCGGATGCACATACTCTGCTTCTTATAATCAGAACATCCCTGCCTTCTACCTTTCAATCGTCCCTTATCACACTTGGCGGAATCTCTGTCCAGAGGCTCATCAACTCCTTTGGCAGCGATGTCATGGCGGGCTATGTTGCAGCCAGCAAGGTGGATTCACTTGCCATTCAGGTCATCCTCTCCGTTGGCAATGCGCTGTGTGTTTTCACCGGGCAGAACATTGGAATCGGCAATCTTGAGAGAATAGAAAAAGCACTGAAGAAGTCACGAATCATCATGTTCTTCAGTGCTGTTGTCATTGCTATTTGTGCATATACCTTCAGGTTCTGCATCGTAGGCATATTCCTGGATGCAGATGCTAATCCGCTTGCTCTTAACACAGGTGCGCAGTACCTGTCAATTGTAGGTGTCGCATACCTTATCTGCGCCATCATGCAGAGCTACCAGAATGTCATAAAAGGTGCCGGCGACGTCAACACCTGCATGGTTGCGGGGCTCACAGAGCTTGCGGGCAAAATTATATTTGCCTACGCTGCATCGCCTTTCCTTGGGCCTCTTGGAATCTGGATCTCCACGCCATTTTCATGGGCTTGCGGATGTGTGATTCCTGTTGTCAGGTACTACTCTGGGAAGTGGAAATTCAAGACCCTGACATGAGCTTGGGGAGTCAAAGAGAACCGTCCCCATTGACTCATGCCAGATTTTTCTTAAATTCCTCAGCCTTCAGGCTTCCGTATCCTTCATACTCATCCGCCACGAATTTCTCCAGAGCCTTATCTTTAAACTCGCTCCAGCTCTCAGCTTCGTGCCTTACAAGAATCGGGTAAAAATACACTCCGTTCTCCAACGCAGCCTGAAGATCTCCGGGGGCATCTCCGACCATCAGGATATGACCGACATCGTAACCTTTGTCTCTGATCATTCCAAGGCATGCACTCTTTGAACCCATCTCCTGGGTGCAGACGATATCAACCATATCAAGAAGTCCGAACCTCCCCCATTCAGCTCTGACAGCCTCAGGGTTTGCGCTGGAAACCACGGCGATGTCGCACTTGCCATAGACCTCCTCAAATGCCTCTTTCACTCCCTCAAAAGGTTTTATCTCTTCCTCGGGAAGCTCCTCAATCGACGCATTAACACTCTTACTCCAGTTAAGTGCCTTCTCAAATACCGGAGAAACCTCCGTCATCTTGGAAACCGCATTATTACTGAGCTCCGGTGCATCATCGCTCCAGGTCTTGAGCGCCTTGACTCCCTCGATTCCCGTGTAATTCTCATCAACATACAAAAGACAAAGCGCCAGTCCCTTAAACCTGTTGATCCCTCTTGTCATGGAAAAGAGATTGATCTCATTCCACTTCTCCAGAATCTCTTTTTCCCATTTCTCAAGTCCCCACTCCTTTATCATGCAGGGACCAAAGCACCTGAAGTGCTTGATATTCATGGTGTCCATGGCACATCCGTCTGAATCGATGCAGACTATATGCTCATGTTTCTTCTTAAAATCCAAATCGGACATAACATATCCTTCCTTAATCAAAGCCTTGTATCCCATCTGTCGCACCAGACAAGATCGTTTGCCTCACCCTTAAACTCAGACTTTCCGGTGAGCTTCTCCACCAGCGCCTCGATGTACTCAGCGCTTCCGCTATAGGCATTTATGAAAGTCTTCATCATTGGTACATCAAAGAGATGGTTGGTGTAATTCAGCGATACGGCAACCGTCGGCACTTCATGTACAAACCACGGGATCTCACAGGAGTGTGAAACGGAATAGGTAAGCCTTGTGTTGTTCTCCTTGGCATAGCCCTTCATGCTGATGACAAACAGCACCAGGTCAGTGTTTTTCTTGAACTCTTCCCTGTTCTCGTGCTCCATCATCTTGAATCTGTTGAACTTCGACGGGCCTTCCATCTCGTATTCGTAGTAATCCTTAGGCGCCCTAACTTCAAATCCGGCCTTCTCAAGCTCTTTTACCAAAAGAGCCTTTGCAGGGTCAGGGCCATCGGCCAACGATACAGGAGCGCTCTCTACAAAGTACAGCACTACCTTCTTTTTATCTGCAGGAGTAACCGGCAGGATATGCTGAGTGTCTTTTACCAGCGTGATGCTCTCATCCGCAGCCTTTCTCGCAAGAGCATGATGCTCATCACAGCCGACAACCGCAAGCATGTCTTTATTAGGAAAAGACATCTCGTCAAGCCCAAGGTGAGCCTTGAGTCCCAGGATTCTGTGAAGGGCGTCATCAAGCCTCTCTGCGCTGATGGTGCCATCCTCGATTCCCGCTCTCACATACCCTATATCCTCTGCAGGATCATTAAAGAACAGGATCATGTCACAGCCTGCTGCCACAACCTTCTGCATAGCATTCTTTCTGTCAGCAGCTGCTGTCAGTCCCGCCATATGTGTTGCATCGGTAACGATAAGACCGTTAAATCCAAGCTGCCCCCTGAGCAGTCCCTGAAGCAGTTCAGGTGACATTGTAGCAGGCATGATATCTTCATCCTTGATATCAGGATTAAACTTCTTTGTATACGCTCTCTGGGCGATGTGGCCGACCATGATGCTGGGAAGGCCTACATCTATGAGCTTTTTGTAAACCATTCCAAAGGACGCATCCCACTCTTCAACAGACAGGTCGTTGCATCCCATCACAAGGTGCTGGTCTCTCTCTTCGCTTCCATCTCCCGGGAAGTGCTTGGCAGCGCAGGCAATTCCTGCCTTTGTCATCTCATCCATGTAGGCCAGTGACCTCTCTGCCACAGCCTCAGGATCATTGCCAAAGCCTCTGG
This sequence comes from Butyrivibrio sp. VCB2001, assembly GCF_000423965.1. Taxonomy (NCBI): domain Bacteria; kingdom Bacillati; phylum Bacillota; class Clostridia; order Lachnospirales; family Lachnospiraceae; genus Butyrivibrio; species Butyrivibrio sp. VCB2001. Next base: position 139,875 of record NZ_AUIZ01000004.1, read on the forward strand.
TATTAACAATGGTATTTCTCCAGTTAGATACCACATCACACACCGGCGCGAAGCTCCAGTTGCAACCGACAGCCTTGGCCTCTGCTGCGCCGACCTTTGCCATATCTCTTACAGTATCAAGGGTTTTGCTCGCTCCGCAGGCAGCACCTGTAGCAACAAATGTTCCCTCGCCCACAGCGCCGTTTCCGCCTGCCTCGCAGTTAGCTGCGATCAGCACAGGAATCTTGCTCTTTTCCTGGAAGAATCTGTTCTGCTCATAGACCTCCTCCAGTGTTCCTCCCTGCCAGCGAACTCCGCCGATATGATACTTGTTCACAAGCTCATCAAGGGTCTTCTCATCTCGTCTGAGTGTGAGGTTAATAAAGAGCTGACCGATCTTCTCATCCATGGTCATGTCCCTGATCGTATCCTCGACCCACTTAATTTTCTTATCATCAAGATTAAAAGGCTTTGCCTTAAGATCTACCATTATTTCACCGTTCTTTCTTAGTTTTTGTATCCGAAATCCGGAATATTTGTCCATCTGTGTTTGAAGTAATGTGCAGCCAGCTTAGGCTTACGGTCTCGGGTGAAAAGACCTTTCTTATTGCCCTGAACTCTCACGATGCTCTGGCTTGTTGCAAAGTCCGCAAAGTTCCAGACATGCTCGCCCACAACAAAATCATTCTCATCAAAGACTGCATTGTTCATCTTATAGTAGTCAACCTGATACTCCTCGGTAAACATGACCGGTGTTGTATCGTGAAGCCCCATTACCGTATCAGCTCCGTACTCGGTAAACATAAGTGGTTTGCCAAGCTCTTTCCACTGCTCAAGCTCTTTTCTAAGAGCCCTCTCAGAAGCCTCAAGGTCAGGTCCTGCATAGTACCAGCCATAGTATCTGTTGAGACAGATAACATCGGAAAGCTTTGCTGAAATGTCTCTGTCAGGTCCGCCTGCCATCTGCACGCTGGTGAGGGTACAAGGTCTTTTCTCCGGATCAAGCTCTTTTGCCAGCTTATAGAGAGGCTCGAAATACTCGTAAGCACCCTCGGAATAGGAATCCGGCTCGTTTGCTATATTCCACATGACTACACATGCGTAGTTCTTATCTCTGCTTATCAGGTCGCGGATAACATCCTTGTGATGCTCAAAGGTCTTTACACCATGTTCCTTGTCATAGGTTCCGACCTTCTGTCCGCCGAAGTTAGCGCCGCCCCCGAAGTCGAAATTGATGCCAACGGCAGTGGTCTCATCTATAACTACAAAACCTTCTCTGTCTGCGATGCGCATCATCTCTTCACTGTAAGGATAATGGCTGCATCTGAAGCTGTTTGCCCCTTGCCACTTCATTAGGGAGACATCCTTGATGTACATTGGAATGTTGATTCCACGGCCGTTCGGGAAGGTATCCTCATGCTTGCCGTAGCCCTTGAAATAGAAGGGTTTTCCGTTGATCAGGAACTGTTTACCCTTTACCTCAACGGTCCTGAAGCCGTAAGGAAGCACGTAAACGTCCTCTCCGTAAGTAACCTTTATGTTGTAGAGATATGCATTAAGAGGCTGCCAGAGGTGTACGTTTTTAATATCGATCTTTCCCTTTGCGCCGTCGCACTCGCCGACCTTTGCTCCTGCCTCATCATAGATCTCAACAAGGCATTTTTCTGCATCTCCCTCTGTCTCCACCTCGTAGGAGAGCTCTGCGTTTTCGCCCTCTATCTTTGGCAAAAGAGATATGTCTTTAATGTAGCTTATCGGAGTGGTGTAAATGCGCACAGGTCTTGTGATTCCGCAGTAGTTGAAGAAATCAAAGTTTGGATTATTGATCTTCTTTCTTTCACCGTCTGCGAATGAAGCCATTGCTCCTCCGATCATTGGGGCATCTCCGCCCACTGGAAGAGTTGTGTAATCGATGATGTTAGAGACTGCTATCGTAAGAAGGTTTTCACCATCTGTAAGCTCACCACCGATCTCAACTTCAAAGGGGAGAAATCCGCCTTCATGACGCGCCAGCTCTTTTCCATTCAAATATACAATTGCATGGTGAGTTACAGCGTCGCACCGAAGGACAACTCTCTGACCGCTGCGCACTGCCTTGGGCATGGTGATTTTCTTCTGATAGAACACGAAGCCGTAGTGATCTCTGAAGCTTGCGCCTTCCTTCAAATCGTTATAAGAAGCGGGAACAGGCATGGTTATCGGATTCTCCAGTGGTCTTTCATACCACTTCTCATCAAAACCTCTGCCGTTATCCAGTGCAAAATCCCATATTCCTGAAAGGTCCATTACCATTCGTGAACCTGTAATTATCGGATATAACATTTTTATTCCTCCTGAAATTGGTCCTAAGGGGGTACCGCTTGCGGTGGATTCCTTAGGACGGTCTACTGTTTTCATAACTTGCTTTACACTACCTCAGATCTCTATGTTTCCGTGTTCATCAGCTGCTTTGGGCACTGCTGCCATCCAGTCCAAAAGTCCCATGGCAACGGAGATTCCGGTCCATGAAAGGATCAGATAGAAAACGCCCTTAGCGTAGTGCCCTGCGTAAAACTGGTTTGCGCCGACAATTGAAAGAGCGCAGAGCCAGAGATATTTCTTTCTGTTTACAGTCTTAGGAGTATCAAGTTTTTCTTTTAACTCAAAGTATTTTTCTCCGAGTCGTACCCAGAGTCTATTGTCTTTTTCTGTGCTCATTGCTCTCATTTGTCGTCCCTTTCTTTATGCGTTCTGATTCTTGATCTCAGAAATCTTTTCTCTTACTTCTTCCATCTTCTCAGCTGTAAGTGGATAGTACTTCATGGCAATAACATTTGCCAAAAGACCTAATGAAACAAGTCCGTACATAAGGAAGATTCCAACTACCTTGAGCTGAGGTGTATAAGGTGTATCAACGTCAGGCATTACTGTCTTGAATCCAATTGCTGCAAGGCAGATGCTTGCTACGAATGGAGCCAGTGATGAAACAAGCTTGTCGATGAAGCTAAAGAGTGTTCCCATAAGTCCCGGAACATAACGGCCTGATCTGTATGTCTCATAATCTGCACAGTCAGCTGTCATAGGGATTACGATGTTTGAGCTTACCTGCTGGAAGCCGCCTGCTACAACTGTCAGGATGAAAAGAGCTACTGTAAAGAAGCTGAATCCTGTGAAGCCCTCATAACCGGGAAGGTTAAGTGTTGTAGGATCGCCGAAGCCCCAAAGAAGCATCATAAGTACGTTTCCGATAAGAGCGATCCAGCTGCTGAGTACCATTGCTTTTCTCTGTCCGAACTTGGTTGCGATCACGCCGACGCCAAGGATGATGAAGAGGACATTACCGATGGTTGTGTAGATCTGGAAGCCACCTGAAAGAGCATAGTTACCTGCTACGATAGCGTACATGATAAGTGTAACTGTAGAGGTTCTTGCTGCTGATCCGAGCTTATCTGTTGATGCGGAAACAACCAGCATCTGGATAGCCTTGTTGTTCTTGATAACCTCGAAGTAATCCTTGAAGGTGATCTTCTGTGCCTTACCTGTTCCGAAGTATTCTCTTCTGTCCTTAGGCCAGATTGAGATAACAGCGATTGCTGTGAACAGTGCTGAAACAAGTGCAACGATTGCCCAGAACTCATGGAACATCGCAATGTCTTTTCCAAGGCCGTGGTACTTAGGTGCAAGGTATGATGAAACGAAAACCTGTCCGCCTGTGAAGAGGATCATGTTGTAGATCGCATCAAATACTGTGAACAAAGGTCTCTGCTTGGGATCGTTTGTAACACAGGTCTGAGCTGACTTTGTAACTACACACTGGAAAGTGTATCCGATGTAGTAGATGGCGTTGATAAGGATGAAGAAGAATATCCTTGGTGCACCTTCAGGCAGTGATGGTGTTACAAAGAACATCAGAAAACTTGCAAGAGCAAGTATGATATTTCCGATTATCATAAAGGGACGGTTCTTACCGAACTTGCCGTCTGTCTTATCTACGATATAACCGATGAAGGGATCTGTTACTCCGTCCCATACTCTCATGATCATTGAAAAGCTTCCTGCCAGGACAACTCCCAGGCCAACCCATCCGGTGATGTAGTAGGCAATAAAGTTCATCAGGAATAAATAAAGATTTGTTGCTGTGTTGTTAAGCGCATATCCTGCAATTCGCCATGTTGGGACTCTGTGGATTCCGTTTCCAACATCATATTTATTGTTTCCCATTGTTTTTCCTCCGCGTTTGTCTATAACCGTTTTTTGTGCTCTGCTGCAGTTCAGAGCACTTTTTTGTATTCTCATAATACATACGTGCAAGGACCATAACAATGACAATATTTGTTTATTGTAGTATTATATTTATAGTTATTTAAATAAAGTTAATATTGTACTATATTTTATAAATATTGTTTGATTGGAGAAAATATGCAGAACGCATTTTTGGAGTTTACTCAGAGTTTTTTCGACAAGATGGGGATTCCCACTCATATCGCCAACCTAAATGACCCTCTTTCAGATGAAATTGATATGGGCCTTAGAAAGACCATTGTGAGTAAAAGAGATAATGAGGCAGTATCGTTAAAAGACATCGCAGAGTCTTTTGCCCAAAACAACAGCATCTATTTCGCCGAAGACATTTACACCTGCCATTATATCTTTATTCCTGTTCCTGAGCAGGAGCTTCCTGTTGCCATGATCCTCGGGCCCTATCTCACGGAAACGCCCAGCATCCAGAGGACTCAGGAGATATGCAAAAGGCACGGCATTCCTCAGGGACTTATCTCGTTTATCAATCAGTACTACTCTTCAACCACATATCTGGATAACACCTCGTCTTTGGAGTATTTCATTGAGACTGTCGCGGAAAAGATATATGGCGCCGGCAACTACAGCATCGAATACTTAAAGCAAGACGCGGTAGAAAATACCGAGTACTTATCAAGCGCAGAGAGTACATCCAACGAGAGCACAGTCCAGCAATTGGAGCACAGATACGTGCTGGAAGAAAAGATGATGGATGCAATCGCAAAAGGTGATTATGATAAAGCCATGCATTACAGCACCGACAAGTCCTTCAGCGGACTTGATAACAGGGCATCCAGCACACTCAGAAGCAGGAAAAACTTCCTGTTTGTCTTTAACACGCTCTGCAGAAAGGCTGCCCAGAGGGGCAATGTTCACCCTGTATATCTTGATGAGATGTCCCGCCGAATGGCAATCCGTATCGAGAACATGACAGCTCCCGGCGAAGATAAGGAAGTTCACCGCGAGATACTCAGGAAATACTGCCTGATGGTTCAGCAGCATTCAACTTCCGGCTTCTCTCCCGTTATGCAAAAGGTCTTGAACCACATATCGCAGTACCTGTCAGAGCCTGATCTTACACTTCAGAGCACGGCTCTTGAACTTGGCATAAATAAAAGCTACCTGTCATCCCTCTTTAAGAAGGAGACAGGCAGCACCTTTACAAACTATGTTAATAAAAAACGTATAGATCATGCAATCTTCATGCTCAATACCACAGATTATCCCGTCCACACCATTGCATCAGTCTGTGGCATCACCGACATGACTTACTTCACCAGGCTCTTTAAAAAAGAGAAGGGCATGACACCCACCCAGTATCGCAACATGATCCACCCTAAATGATATGAGGAGTCAGTGGGGACGGTTCTCTGGGGGAGTCAGTGGGGACGGTTCTCTTTGACTCCCTTTTATTTAGGTTTTTATACCTCTTGATTATTGAAAAAGGGAGTCAAAGAGAACCGTCCCCACTGACTCCTCATATCAATTTAGTTCAAAGGAAATCAGTTTAAACCTTCCGCACCCTTCATACCCAAGGTATATCGCTTCCTTGCCGGAGAGCCCCGGCGGGAGCTGGCCTCTGTAGTCGCATACAGAGTTTCTTGCGCCGGAGAATACCGGGATTTTCAGGAGTGCATCTCCGTTTTCCGAAGTTCGCACCGTGATATATCCCTTTCCTTTTCCGGCCATCTTAACCGCAATTTCCCTTGTTTTCGAAAGATCAAAGTATTTAAACCCGGCGGTGGCACCATCGCAGAAGTTGGCGATGTACTGATCATCTCCGCCTTCTCTGTCGCCGCCGTCCTGTGTCAGATAGGGAGTGTTACCCTTTCTGTGCTTTATCATGGACAAAAATCTGGTGCCGTCCTTGCCGTAGAGATTACATACAATGTGGGAAGGATAAATCCCTACGCCCGCAAGCGCCCCATGCTTAAAGCCCATGCTGGTCATCTCCGCCTGATAAAACTTTCCATTCTCAAACCTGATCTCTTCAGCGCAGGCCTGTCTCGATGACTGCTTTCTGTTCGTCTGTCTATGGTAAAAGACAAAGTACCTTTCACCGATCTTTATCAGACTCCCATGGGTATTTCCCGTATTGTTCCTTGCGCTCTTTACATCAGAAATTCCCGACAGTCCGATATCGCCGTTGGAAACCAGAACTCCTCCAAAAGAAAATCCTCCTGTCGGAGAGTCTGAAACAGCATAGCACAGCTCATGACTGTTTAAAGAACTGTAGATAAAATAATACTTTCCGTCAAACTTCCTCATGGAACTTGCTTCCAGAAAAAGATGCCCCTCATATCCTTTTTTGTCGCCGTCTTCTCTGGCGCCGACTCCTATATAGACAGGTCCTGACTTTACAGTCAGCATATCCGAGGTATCAATCTCGAAACACATAGGTCCTTTATCTGTCGGCTTATTTCCCATAAGCAGCAGGGGATTATCATTCTGTGCAAAACCGACGTACATATAGAGTTTTCCGTCATCATCAAGAATAACTCCCGGATCAAACATAAAGGGTTCGCCCTTAAAGCCCACCGGCACATCATCCGCATATTTCACATCGCCGTAATACTCATACTTTCCGGCAGGAGTATCGCAGACTGCCACCGAAATCTTTTTTGTTCCGCCCATGAAATAGTAGAGGTAGAATCTGCCGTCCGGCCCCTGAACCATATCCGGCGCTGCCAGTCCAAATAACACCTTAGGTGGCCTGGCGCTTGGATCCTGCTGCCTTTTGTATATAACTCCCTCATATCGCCAATCCGACAGATCATCTACGGGTGCTGACCAGCAGACATAATCTCCCAGACAAAAAGAGATTCCGTTAAAAAGATCATGCGACCCGTAAATATACACTCTGTCACCGACAATATGTGGTTCTGCATCCGGAACATATTCCCAACTTGGAAGATATGGATTGCTCATAATTATTTGATAGGAACCCAGATTCCCTGTGCTTCAGCCTTCTCAACGATCTTAGGTGTATCGCCTTCCATGAATCCTGTCTTGTCCTCTGTAACCTTGCCGTTATCAAGAACAGCAACCTGCTCGTCGCCATAGAAGTTGCAGTGTACTTCGTACTTCTTGCCGTCTGATGATCTTGAAACTGTTGCAACGAACTGTGCTCCGATATCTGTGATCTCATAGTCAACAAGTGTGTAATCCTGGTACTCTGAGTTAGGATCATACTCTGCTGTAAGTCCAAGTCCGTCAAGAGCTGCCTGTGCCTCGGCCTTAGCCTCTGCTGATACTCCTGCTGATGAGCCTGATCCGCAAGCTGTAAGAGCTGCTACTGCAAGTGTTGCTGCCATAACTACTGATAAGATTTTCTTTTTCATTTTTAATACCTCTCCTTAATTTTTGTTTTTTATAGTTAACTGCAAAGATTATGCCTCTGCCTCGTTCTGGGGCATGAAGGAAGCAACAATAGCCACCACCATAGATGCCGCCATAAGAGCGCCTGATATAATAAGTGCAATTACCGTACTGATATCATCAAGTCCTGAAACCACGTATCCAAGCTGGTTTACCATTGGGTTTACCGCCCAGATAACTGCTGTTGCTGACAAAAAAGCTATAACCGCGGGAGCAAGAGTTGTAACCACTCCGACCTTACCCACATATGCTGCTGCGGAAACTGCAGCTGCTGCCAATAAGAGAACAAACACTATAGGAAGCTTGTACATAACACCTATATAGACAACGCAGGCAGCCAGCGCCAGTATTCCTGCAATTATTGTAAAGAACGCACCTCTCTTTTTACCCTGCTTCATCACTCATTCTCCTTTCTTCCTTCTCTTACTCCAAGGAAAGCAAACAGTGCTGTAAGAATTCCTGTTACGATAGCCACTCCTCCAAGCAGCATCTGATACCAGGTGAGTACGTGCTGAATCTTGGTTGTCTTGCTGATTCCGTTCATGGCATTGGAGCTTGCCAGGTTGTACATCCAGTACTTAAGGCTGTACTTCATCATCTGCTGGAACTGTGTATCCTTGGCGATCTTACTTTTTGAAGCTGCCATGGTTCCGATAACTGAGCTGTCATAAGCAGAAGTTGTAAGACAGTTTCCACCGCCTGCTGCAGTGATGTCTCTCCAGTTCATGTACTCTGTTCCGTTGATCATGTCGGTGTTGTACCAACCTGTATATCCCCATTCATTTCTTGCGATATTGACAAGAAGGTTCTTAAAGGCACCAACATAAACTGTTCCTGCACGGTTGAAGGCTGTCATTATTCCCTGGCAGCTGTTTGAAGACATTACCAGCTGGAAGCATCTAAGCTCATTCTCTCTTGCAGCCTGCTCTGTCATGAAGGTTGATACGCCGGATCTGTTGGACTCCTGATGGTTGAAAGCAAAGTGCTTGGGCTCCATCTGGTTTCCCTTCTCCTCACCACCAACGCATACTGAAGTACCGATAAGTGATGTGAGCATTGGATCTTCTGAGTAGTACTCGTGGTTTCTTGCACAGTAAGGTGTTCTGTGAAGATTCATGCCGGGGGCAAAGAGTGAACTCTCATTTGACCAAAGTGCATCTTCTCCGAAAAGAAGTCCTTCCTGATAAGCAAGTTCTGTGTTAAATGTTGCTGCAACGACAGGATCTGTAGGCATTGTAGCCATTGTGTAGGTTGCCTTGTCATCCTTTGTTGTTGTATAAGTAGCCTCTCCTGAATTGGAGGTTGACCATCTGTAGGTATAATCAGCAACCTGATCGCCTGTATAACCTATAGGGCCGTCATTTGCATAAGTTCTGCTAAGGAGGATTGAATCGACATTTTCTACATCGTCTCCGCCTTTTTCTATGAACTGAATTGCTTCATCCAAAGTGATCTGATCAATGAGCTGATCCCAGGCCGGGTCATCAAGGTCTTTTACCCCTGCATAATTGCCGCTCTCATCAAGGTTGATCATGTCGAGGATTGTAAGTCCGTTATCTGCTCCCCATACTACGCCGTCGCCGTTAGCTGTAAGTTCGTAGTTGGAGTTATTAAGGCCTGTCATCATTGCCTCTACAGGAGTGATGGAATCTACTGTTGTCCAGCCCTTTGTCCAGTCAGCTCTTGTAGTGTACTCTACAGTTCCGGGAATGAGATTGTTGATATCCATATCCTGGAGCTGGTTCTCAACATTTGCTGAATAGGTTGTTGTATCTGTAGCACCGAGGTTCCACTTGATGGCATTGTCTGCTGAAATAACTTCATCCTCATCAATGCTTACAAGTCCGTCTGCGCTTCCTGTTTTCTTGGCAAGCACATTGTTGATTGCCTCATGTGCGCCGTTTCCGATTGCGAAGTAATAATCGCCTGCTTCAAGCACCCATGCTCCCTCTGTTCCGAGAGAATTTGCACTTGTCTCGTCATAGCTTGCAAGGTATGATGCGTCAAAAGAGATTTCTACAGTCTCGCTCTCTCCGGGATTAAGCTTCTCTGTCTTGCCGATTCCGATCAGCTGGATAGCTGACTTCTCAAGGCCGCCCTCTGTATAAGGAGCCTGAACATAGAGCTGAACTGCAGATTTTCCGGCTACTGATCCGGTATTCTTTACAGTTACTTTTGCAGTGCTTTCTCCGCCGATCTCGACGTTTACACTCTCAAGTTTCTGCTCAAAGGTTGTGTATGAAAGGCCGTAGCCAAAAGAGTAGCTGACTTCGTTTTCGTAGTTCCAGGCCCTTCCGTTTGATGATCCCTCTTTTGCAGTGGCATTGCCCTGACCAAGGATCTCATCCTCATATCTTGTCTCGTAGTATTTGTATCCGTTGTAAATGCCCTCGCCCTCAACAACAAACCAATCTGACTTGTTGTTTGAATCCATGGCACCTGATTCCTTTGAAGTTGATGCATTTGTGTAATTGTAAACACCAAAGTTGACCATGGCAGGTGAAGATGTTGAATCTACAGCGTAGGTATCAACAAGGTGTCCTGAAGGATTCTCGACGCCGGTAAGTACATCCACCACTCCAAGGAAACCGTATGCTCCGGGATCTCCTGTCCACACAATAGCGTCGATATCGCTGTCATTTTTCAGATCTTCAATCTCGATAGGATTGGATGTGTTGAGCATCACAATAACCTTGGTGCTGTGAGCCTTGGCATTTTCAATCATAGCCTTCTCATAGGTTGAAAGAGCCAGTGGCACATCATAGGTATCTCCGTCGCCATCGGGAGATTTCATTGTAGTTGAATAATCTGCTGCCTCTGAACTTCCTCTGGAGATGAAGCAGATGGCAACTGTGTTATCTGCTGATGAAAGAACTGAAGATGTGTAATATGAAGGATCCATCTCTCCAATTCCATATACCGAAGGACTCTCGTAAATAGGTCCAAAGCTGGGCTGGATGACTCTCTTACCACTTGCCTGTGCAGACTCTGAATTGTAGAGATCTGTCATCTCGGTGTTGACAGAGATTCCTTTTTCCTCAAGTGCTTCGAGGATTCCGTAGGACTTCTGTCCTGCATCGGCATTAACCGTAACAGATGATCCGATCATTCCGCCAAGAACCGGATTTACGCTGTTCATTCCCCAAACTGTAACCTTGTCTGTGGTCTTAATGGGAAGCGCACTGTCTGTGTTCTTTAAAAGAACTGTTCCCTCAGCTCCGATCTGCTGAGCCAGTGCCTCTTTTGCCTCTACAACCTCTGCAAGTGTAGAGTAGGATGACTTGAAATAATCAGTATCCTGAGTTCCGTCACCGGTCTCAACCAGCTTTATGTTTGTTGTTCCAAGACGAGAGTTAATGAATGCTGCATTGGCATTAACTATAGCTACACCGCCGATAGCGATGGTCATAAGTGATGCTGTTATTGCACTAAAACCTCTCCATTTTCTGTATGAATGTTTCCCTTTCATACGTCCCTCCTTTATTTTGAAAGAAATTCTTTTCTCGATTGTCATGTTACTCTATAAAAACCGATCGTGATCATCATCTGCGTCATCTGCACATTTTTGAGCATGAACGGAAACCTTTGTGCAAATTCTTATGAAAGTCCCTTCCTCTTTTTGATCTCTTCCTGCTCCTTCTTAAGGTTCTTTTCCACGGTAAATGCAAGAATCAGAAGTGCGCAGATACCGTAGCAGATTGTCTCGATCCAAATGTAGGAAACAGATAGTGCCATCCTGGCGGACTGACTTTGAACTCCCTCTCCGAAAACCAGCATCTGGTCAAAGCCGAAGGCTGAAAGCAGTGCGTTAAGTATCGCTGATCCGATGGGAGTTGCTGCAACCATAAGCGATGAATAGATTGACATCGTAAGACCATCCGTCCTGAAGCCTGTCTTGTACTCGATGTGGTCGATGACATCAGCCAGCATCGCAAGGATCAGATAGCAGGCCGGGGATGACCCGAAGCACTTAAGTCCTACACCAATGCCTACCATTACGAGGTTTTCAGGGAAAAGACCTGCCAGAACTCCTCCCAGAAAACCGATAACCAGGAAGATAAATGTGGTCTTTGCTTTTCCGATCTTAGAAGCCAGGGGCATTACCACAACCACCGCCACTGCCATAGGAACTGCTCCTGCGATGGAAAGGATTGTCTGGGCGATTCCCCAGTCACCTCCCACAAGGTCAAGGCTTACGACCCACTCACAGAACTGGGTCATTGCTCCGTTTTTGATGGCGCCTGACCACTGGAAGAGCATGTAGAAAATTATGATGATCCACCACCATTTTTCGCTTGTCACTGCTTTTAGCTGCTCAGCCATAGACACGGTTTTTGCCGAAAGCTCTTTTCCCTTATCTGCTGCATGAAGATCCTCTTCAGTGACTCTCTCTCTTGTGAACTTGTACTGAAGGATGATCGTCAGTGCGGTAATGATGGCGACAAAGATCATTATCATCAGCCATCTGCTCTGGTCATTCTTTAGAATGTTGGATGCCAGGATCGGGAATACCATGGATCCTGTTCCCATAACTCCGAGGCCTGCGATGTTACTAAGGGAAGCTAAGGCGCTTCGCTGCTGCCCGTTTCTTGTTGATACAGGAACCATTGTTGCGTTGGCTGTGTTGTAGATCGGATATGCCACTGAGTAGTAGAGATTGTAAGCCACCGCTATCCAGATCAGTTTGAGCGTCCCATGCGCCGGTACGATAAACATGAGTATCGATGCGATTGAGAGCGTGGCTGCCGAGAGAAGTATCCAGGGTCTTGCCTTTCCGGCCAGGACTCTTGTCTTTTCAATGAGCTGTCCCACCACCAGGTTTGCAATTATGATAAATATGGTTGAAACCAGTGGAAGCACCGTCAGGAACTTGTTCGACATTCCCAGCACTTCGTTAAGATATTTCTGAAGCATGCTGGTAAAAATCCCGGATGACAAAAGTGCGCCAAAGGGGCCTATAAGATATCCCAGGAGCATCTCGGGCATCCTTACGTCATCTGACTTTATGGCGCTTTTTAAAAGCGGATTTGACCAAATGTTTTTGTTCATTTCGCGTTACTCCTTTTCCATGTTTATATCCTAGCAAAAAATATATTGGAAAAACTCTTGTCTGCGGAAACGGTAGATTTTTGTCGTGAACTGCAATTTTCGATTATAATTAGTTTATGGAGGAAAAGACATGTTACGACTGGCGATAGTTGATGACGACGCAGGATACAGAAAAGAGATAAGAGCGCTTCTTAAACAATATGAAGACGAATACGCAGAGCAGTTTCAGATCTCTGAATATTCAGATGGCGATGAACTTTTGGAGGGTTACAAGCCCGAGCTTGATATTATCCTCTTGGATATCGAGATGGAATTTGTTGATGGTATGACGGCAGCCACAAAGATAAGAGAAGTTGATCAGGATGTGCTTATCATCTTTATCACCAACATGCCTCAGTATGCCATCAGCGGCTATCAGGTGGGCGCTCTTGACTACATTCTAAAGCCGCTTAGCTACTATGCTTTTTCGCAGACCATGAAAAGAGCTATCGGCCGCAGAAAGACCAGCGAAAAGAAATACATTGTAGCCGGTGAGCGTGGCATTAAGCAAAAGATAGATGCCTCCGAGATTCTTTATGTCGAGGTCATAAATCACGACCTTATCTTCCATACAAAACACGGGAACATAAATGCAAAAGGCACCATGAAAGAGACCATGAAGGAACTGGAGGGGCTTAACTTTTTCCAGTGCAACAAGGGATATCTTGTAAATCTTGAATTTGTGGATGCCATTACCGGAAATGATGTAAAAGTAGGCGATGACCTGTTGCAGGTTTCAAGGGCCAAGAAGAAGCCTCTTATTGACGCCCTCAACGAATATATGAGAAAGATGGGACACTGAAATGGATATAAAATTCCGTCTGATTTCAGAGCTTGGAAACACCCCCGGAGCATGGTATGCTGTGGGCTATTTTTTCTCGGCTCTCTTTTTTCTTCACTTTAATCACAATACAAAAAAGGGACTTCGCAAATGGCCTGTGCTCATTGCACTGGGAATATTTCTTTTGGCTTTCATGCACCTTACAACCGGGTGCTATGGACTATACTTTGTCTTTGTCATGACCATTGTGGGGCTAACCATCTTTATGATCTTCCACCACTGCCTTGAGGGTGATTTTTGCAAAAAAGCTTATTACTCCGTAAGGTCTTTTATGCTGGGAGAATTCATGGCATCCCTCGGCTGGCAAATATACTACTTCGGTGTTAAAAACAGAGGTGTTAAGTATGATCTGCTGCACATGTGCATTTCAATGATCACGGTCTATGTCATAATTTTCGGTATTGGTATTCTTTTGGAAAATAGAAATGCCACTCGCAACAGGGAACTCATTATTGGGAAACGTGAACTCCTTATGGTTGTCATCGTCATGCTCATTCTCTACAGCATAAGTAATCTCTCTTATGTTGTCGTTGGCACGCCATTTACCACCCAGAACACACTTGAACTTTTCATGATAAGAACAGTCATCGACTTCATGGCAGTATCTCTTTTGTATCTTTATCACGAGCTTATGCTTCAGACTGTTGAGAGGATCGAAGCCGAGACCCTAAAGAGCATGTATGAGATGCAGTACAGTCAGTACCAGATCCAGGAAGAGAACATGGCTTTAGTAAATCAGAAATACCACGACTTAAAGCATCAGATCCTGGCTCTGAAAGCCGGCTCCTCCGAGGAAAATCAGGAGTACCTCGACCAGATGCTCGATGAGATAAGACACTATGAAACCAGCTATCAGACCGGCAACAAAGTCCTTGATACCATCCTTACGTCAGAGGCCATGAAGTGTCAGGCAAGAGGAATTGAACTCACCTGCGTTGCCGACGGTTCCATACTTTCATTTATGAATCCCATGGATGTCAGTTCACTTTTTGGAAACGCTTTAGATAACGCCATCGAAGGCGCAGAGAAGATCCCCGACAAGAACGAGAGACTGATTCACTTAACTGTCGATAAGCAAAAGAGCTTCGTGAGGATCTTTGTAGAAAACAGATATATCGGCAAGATCAGATTCAGACACAATCTGCCTCTTACCAGCAAAGCCGACACCAACTTCCACGGCTTTGGAATAAAGAGCATGAAGAGCATCGCAGAGAAATACGGAGGCTCAATCGTAGCCGTCGCAGAGGACGGCTGGTTCAAGCTCTCCATCCTCATCCCCTCCCAAAATTAATGAGCCCCGGGAATGAGCCCCGGGGACGGAGTCAGTGGCTCATTTTTTTGAGCCCTAGGGACGGAGTCAAGGGCTCATTTTTTTGAGCCCTGGGGACGGAGTCAATGGCTCATTTTTACAAATTTTCGTCAAGGAATATCTTAAGCCCGGAAAGCTCTTCATCGGAGTACATGATATCTCCTGCATGGCCGGAGCCTTCTACGACTCTGTAAAAGACATTTCCCTCTCCCACAAGCTCTTTTACAGTATCATAAAATCTCTCGGACTGAAGAATCGGAACCGTGATATCGCAGTCTCCATGGGCGATCCAGAACTTCACGCCAAAGTCTTTAGAGATATTTTCTGCCACATAAGTGTAGATGTCACTATAGGCTTTCTCTTCCTCGCTCATTTGAGACGTTTCTTTTCTCTGCCAGAAAGATTCCACATCCGAATACCCTTCCATAACATCTGTATGAAGCCATGAGTTGGCTATATTCACAACGAACTTCGGAACACCCAGCGTCTTCCAGTCATCACTCTTGTCGGTAAGTTCAACCGCTCCGTAGTAATCAACGCAGATATCAACCTTCGCCGATAACTTCTCGCCGGTCCTCTCCTCGTACTCTTTCTGCCCGATGTATTCAACATCCATGAACTCATTGTCATTTGTAACCGATGCAGCCACTGCAAGATAGCCTCCTGCCGACTCTCCCCATATTGCAATGTGCTCTGCATCATACCCATACTCATCGGCATGAGCCTTAAGGAACCTGACTGCTGCCTTGACATCGCATAGAGCGCCCGGGAAAGGCTCCTCCTGAGCCAGTCTGTAGTTGATGGTCGCGCAGGCATATCCGTTGTCCCTGAAGTACCTGTACATGAGCTGCGCCTGCCTTGACTGGGAATCGTTGAAAATAAAACCGCCGCCGTGAACCAGCACAAACAGATGTGGTGCTTCTTCGTTTATGGCAGTGTTCGGCACGTATAGATCCAGGTACTGAGATTGTGAATCCAGGGCGTATGGGACCTTTATATAGCTCTTTCCACCGCTCCATTCCGTGCTCTCATCCATATCGATATGCATGGCCGTCATGTTTTTTATCACCATGTGCGCAGCACTTCTGTATGCAAAAAGAACTGACGCAATAGACAAAAGAAGTACTGCCGTAATTATCAAAATCCGTGAATTCTTATTCTTTCTCATCATCTCTCCCTCAAAATGAGCCATTGACTCCGTCCCTAGGGCTCAAAAGTGAGCCACTGACTCCGTCCCTGGAGCTCATTTTGCAGGTGAAGGTGTGGTGGCCGTTTTCCAGGGGGTGGATGCTTCCGTCAGGAAGGATAAGCTGGCAGGTGCTGCCGACCGGGACGTGAACTTCTATGGAAAAGACATCTCCGCTTATCTTCCAGGTGCTATCGATCTCTCCGTATGGCGTACTTACCTTTCCGGAAGCAGAGGTGATTCCGCCGCCGATAACGGGTTTTATCCTAAAGCTTTTATACCCGGCAGTCACAGCCTCTATACCTGCAACTCTCCTGTAGAGGAAATCTCCCACTGCGCCGGAGGCATAGTGGTTGTAAGATATCATGGTCTCTGTCCCGTCATCTCCGATGGGGCAGTTTCCGCTCTCATCAAGGCCATCCCATCTCTCCCAGATGGTGGTGGCGCCCATCTTTACCTCGTAGAGCCAGGAAGGGCACTGAGTATTTGTCAGCATCTTAAAGGCTTCATCCTCATGGCCGTTATCAGCAAGCGCAAAAAGAATGTATGGCGTTCCGGGAAAACCTGTGCCGATCTTGTAGTCATTCTTTCTTACAAGCTCTGCCAGATTGTCTGCGGCATTTGATTTCTCTTTTCCCTTAAACATACCAAAGTAAATAGGAAGAACATAAGCCGTTTGGAACTCTTCCTTAAGCTTTCCATTTCCATCGGTAAGATATTTCCTGTAGGCATCCGCCGCATTTTCCGAAACCTTCTTATAAAGAGCTTCATCCTCGCTCTTTCCAAGGATCCCTGCAATTTCAGACAGAAGGCGGGAAGTGTTCGAAAGACTTGCAGTCGCCGTCCACTTCGATCTCTTCTGCCACTGACTCATCTTAGGAACATCCGGCGCAACCCAGTCTCCGAAGTGAAGGACAGACATGGTATTCCAGAGATGCCTTCTCTTTCCGAAGCTAAGAAATCCAGCCCAGAACCTGCAGGCATTCACATATTTTTTCATCATCTCATAGTTATCTGAAAGTATCTTTTCATCCCCATCCGCCATGTACTGGGCATAGGGAACAAGGACTGAAGCATCTCCCCAGAAATCCACAGCAATAACAGGCATTGTCACAGGGAAACCGTAGCCCTGAGATGGTATGGTATTGGGAATTCCGCCGGTGGCTCTTTGCTCTGCGCGCATGTCTTTAAGCCACTTTTTAAGAAATCTTCCGCAGTCATAATTGTAAACAGCAGTATTTGCAAAAAGAGCTATATCTCCCGTCCAGCCCATCCTTTCATCTCTCTGTGGGCAGTCCGTGGGGATGTCGACAAAGTTGGATTTTGCTCCCCATCTGATATTTTCCTGGAGACGGTTTATCATTTCGTTAGAGCAGGTAAAAGAGCCATTGTCTTTTACATCAGAATACAGCGCCCTTGCAGTTACCTTGATCTTGTCAGCACTGATCCCTTTAACGCTGACATAACGAAATCCCATGTAAGTAAAAGATGGGCAGTATTCCTGGTGACCATCTTTGCATATATATCTGATCCTTGCCTTGGCTGAGCGCAGAAAGTCCGTATTAAGCTTTCCATCGGGATGGAGAACCTCGGCATGTTTTACCTCTATCTCCTCTCCCTTTCTGCCGTCAATTTCAAGATGTACAAGACCTGCAAAGTTCTGCCCAAAGTCGTAGATGATCTCGTCCCCGGCAGTTCTTATGCTCACTGCTTCAAAGGTTTCATGCTCTCTTACAGGAAGTCCATACTGAGCCTTAATGTTCGGAGTAAAACGCAGGTTATAAACTGATGCCTTTTTAAAAGACATTTCTCCTTCGCCTATCCTTGCGTCATATTCTTCACCGTCATAGATGTCCGCAGACAGGACAGGACCGCCCAGTGCAACCTCCCAGGAAGAATCTGTCGCGATCACTTCTTTTGTTCCATCCTCAAAAAGGATGTGAAGTTCGCACAGAAAACTCTGCTTATCCGCTGTCACCCTGTTCACTCTTGAAAAGACAAACGAGCCAACAGCCCAGCCTCCGGATAAAGTAGCCAAAAGAGTGTTAGTCTCTTTTAACATGTCTGTGACATCGTAGGTCTGATACTGAAGATTGGTCTTGTAGGAGGTAAATCCGGGAGTCAGGAAATCTTCTCCAACTTTACTTCCATTGAGGTCGAGCCTGTACATTCCAATGGCTGTGGAATAGATCACAGCTTTGCTTACTTTTTTATCAGTCTCAAACTTCTTTCTAAAGACCATGACTTTGGGAGATATCTTTTTCTCCGTAAAGACATAATCTCCGTCAGTAATAAACTGTCCGCTCCACGGATCATGCATCTTGCCTGTTGCAAAAGATATGCTCTTTTCTGCTATGTCTCCGTTATCTGCCTCGGCTATGAGCTTTGCAGTGTGCTCACGCATTGCGCTAAGCCCGGGTCCATCGTAGGTATAGCTATTGCCGGATAAGATCTCTTTTTCATAATCTCCGATCACGAGCTTCTGGGATACGATAGTCGTTCCATTTCTGTCACTATCATAGTTCCAGGCAAAGACAGGATTTTCATTGTCTGTAACACAGCCTCTATCAAGTTCTTCAACTGTAAACTTTTTTATCTGTAACATCTTTGTTTTTCCTTATGCTGTAACAGGTATCTCGCAGGTATATTCTTTGCCGTCTGACCCTGTAGCTGTAATGGTTACCTTGTCGGTATCACCCGCTCTTACTATCGCGAGCATTTCTCCGTAGTAGGTAAAGGTCTCATCTTTTAAGTATCCATCAGGATTGTAGGGGCATCCGTTTCCGAGAGCCACCAGCTCTCCTCCTGATACGCTCACCTTGATCCTGTCTTTTTCCATGGGTTTCCAGATGCCATTGGAATCAGTATATGTGAGTCTTACATAGGAAAGGTGGCCTTTTTGAACGCTGTCTTTTTCAGGCTTTATGGTAAGCTGCCTGTCATCCTTTGCAGTTGTAAGCTCATCTCTTCCAATCTCGTGGCCGTTCTTATCATAGGAGATTGCCACAATCTGACCATTTTTGTAAGGAGTCTTAAAGCGGAAGATGCAGTCTTTTCCTTTCTTTCTTCCGACTGAAACTCCGTTTACAAAGAGCTCAACATCCTCGGCTCTTGCATAAACTTCGACACTTGCTTCATATCCTTCGCAGCCTCTGTAGGACCAGCTTCTGATGGCATCTGAGAGTTTCCATGCGGAAGGTGAATGCTTACCTTTCTGATATACAGGCTTAGCTGCGATGATAGGGCCTTTCTCTCTGTCAAAGGCTACCCTTGTATAATATGCTTCACCAATCTCTTTTCCCGTGATATCAAGTCTTCCTGAACCGGCGGTGAGCCAGCCTGCCTGGTCGCAATCTGCAGGCGCGTAATCCTCATACTCCCAGGAACCGATTCCTGCTTCTCCGATGTAATCCTGTCCTGCCCAGACAAAGTCTCCGATTACGCCGGGATGTCTTTTTGCAAATTCATAGAACTTGTAGGCGTCCTTGCAGAAGGTCTCGCTTCCAAGGATCAGTCTTTCGGGGTATTTCTTAAGGTCTTTTCTGTATCTGAGAATTCCGTAGTTATAGCCTGCAATGTCCATATTGGCGTAGGCATCTCTGGTCTTTACGTCGCATGGATAGATGGTCGCGCCCATCTTCATGAAGGTATCGCCCAAGAGTCCCGCCATCTGATTGTAGAATTCACTGCCCACGGCCTTCTTTTTCTTTGCGCCGTTCTTTGCGTCTTTTTCCGCCTTCTCATCGCTATAGATTCCCATTCCCATGGAGAAGAGGAAGTTGAAAAAGATATTTACGCCGCAGCTGACAGCTCTGGAATCATCGAGATTGTGGAGGAGGTCCGTCATGTCTTTTGTCAGCTTGATGCCTCTCTCCTGGCCGGTCTCAGCAACTTCGTTTCCTGTTGAGTACATGATAACGCTCGGATGGTTGTAGTCCTTATCAACCATGGACTTAAGGTCTTCTCTGTAGTTCTTCTCCATAAGAGTTGCGTAGTCGTACTTGTTCTTGTGGATGTACCACATATCAACGTACTCGTCCATCATGTACATCCCGTACTTGTCGCAGGCATCGAGCAGATACTTGGAGCAGGGATTGTGAGCGCTTCTGATCGCATTGTAGCCCCACTTCTTAAGAAGTCTTACTCTTCTCTCCTCTGCGTCAGGATCCGTCACTGCACCAAGGAGCTGGTTGTCCGAATGAATGCATGCACCTCTTAAAAGGATGCGCTTTCCGTTTACCCGCATTCCGTGCTCTCTGTCCCAGGTAAGGCTTCTGATACCGAAGGTCACTTCTTCGATGTCTTCTTTATATTTTACTTTGAGGGTGTAGAGCGCAGGATTCTTGGCGCTCCATAAAAGGACATCTTCAAGTCCTACATTTACTTCTTCACATGTCTTTGCTGCTCCGCTGGTGATCACATCGCCGTCCTTTGAAAGGATTGCAAACTCTACAGCGCCGGGAGTTGTGGTCTCTACACTTATCCCAATAACTGCATTTCCACGGGTATAGGTCTTATCAAGAGCCTTCGTGCCAATGGTCCTTACCTTTATGCCGTTTAGCTTTATGTGATCCTTGTCTCCAACGTACATCCATACAGGTCTGTAGATTCCGGATCCAGAGTACCATCTGCTGTTGGGCTGATCTGCATTGCAGACGATAACTTTTATCTCGTTAGCATTCTCTTTTCCCTCACCAAACTTAAGATTATCCGGTGCAAAAGACCTCTCGGTGTAGCCGTAGTCCCATCTTGCCGAAAGCTTCCCGTTTATGTAGATTTCAGGTGAGTGATAAGCTCCCTCAAACTCAAAGATTATATCCTTGTCAGCATACTCTTCGGGAAGGTTAAAGGTCTTTTTATACTCATAATCATGGCCCTCAAAGTAGCCAAGATTGTGTATTCCCGGGTTATCTATGCTCCTCTTCTCGCACAGCATTGCATCATGCGGAAGCGTTATTTCCTTGTAAGTATCTTCCACATCAGCTCTTTTATATGTCCAGTTCTTTCCAAAATCAATCTTCTGCATCTTCATATCCTTTCTGAAATGAGCCCTAGGGACGGAGTCAGTGGCTCATTAATGACCCCTAGGGACGGAGTCAAGGGCTCATTTTTCTTGATGATATAATTCTAATGCAAAAAATGGCGCCCTGCACATGCAGAGCGCCAACTGTCATTTTTATAGCACAATCCGTAATTAACTTAAGAATATCAGAAATCAACTTCTGTGTCGTAGTAGCAGCACTTAAGGAGTTTCTCCATCTCTTCCTGACTTGGCTGACGAGGATTGGATCCTGTGCAGGCGTCAAGAATAGCGTTTGCTGCGATGTCGTGGAGTCTGTCAAGGAATACGTCCTCAGCAACAAAGCCCTGCTCTGCAGGAAGTCCGTCTGCACCGTAGTTCTTGATGCAGTGAGGAATGTTGAGGTCGTCGTTCATCTTGCGCAGATACTCGATCAGAAGCTTAACCTTCTCGTCGTCGTTTGATCCGCCGAGGTTCATGTAATCAGCGATAACGCCGTAGCGCTTCTTGGCTGTCTCGTCCTTGGCATTGAATGCGATAACCTTAGGAAGGTACATAGCGTTCGCTGCACCGTGGATGATGTGTGCACCCTTGTCGGCAAATACAGCACCGGTCTTGTGTGCCATTGAGTGAACGATTCCGAGAAGAGCATTTGAGAATGCCATTCCTGCAAGACACTGTGCGTTGTGCATTGCATCTCTTGAATCCATATCGCCGTTGTATGACTTAACAAGGTTAGCCTGGATCATCTCGATTGCATGGATAGCAAGTGCGTCTGTGTAGTCGCAGTTAGCTGTTGAAACATAAGCCTCGATTGCGTGTGTGATAGCATCCATACCTGTGTGAGCAACGAGCTTGATAGGCATTGTATGTGTGAGCTCGGGATCAACGATAGCAACATCAGGTGTGATCTCGAAGTCAGCTATAGGGTACTTGATACCCTTATCATAATCAGTGATGATTGAGAAAGCTGTAACCTCTGTAGCTGTTCCCGAAGTTGAAGGAATAGCACAGAAATGAGCCTTTGTGCGGAGCTTGGGAAGTCCGAATACCTTGCACATATCCTCGAATGTTGTCTCCGGATACTCGTACTTGATCCACATAGCCTTGGCAGCATCGATAGGTGATCCGCCACCGATTGCTACGATCCAGTCAGGCTGGAACTTCTGCATAGCCTCAGCACCCTTCATAACGGTCTCAACTGAAGGATCGGGCTCGATACCCTCAAACAGTTCAACCTCCATACCTGCTTCCTTAAGGTAATCCTCTACCTTCTGAAGGAATCCACCTTTCTTCATTGAGCTTCCACCAACGCAGACGATAGCTCTTTTACCCTCAAGTGATTTAAGCGCCTCAAGTGCGCCCTTTCCGTGGTAGACATCCCTCGGTAGTGTAAAACGTGACATAAGAAAAAACCTCCTTTGAAAAATATTGTTAAATAAATAACGTAACCCTTCTCTTATTATATCATTTTTTCAGAAATATTTCAGGGGTTTGTTCAAAATGTCAGTCAATTTCAATCTTCAATGTAGGAGTACTTCCTGATAAACCCTCTGGAAACCAGACACATTACCACACCGGCTATGCCCAGTATGAGCATCATAAGAGCAGCTCCCGAGCCTTTACCCGTGCCAAACAACGCAGTCCAGAAAGCGCTGCCGGCTCTGATAGCCATGAACGGTTCGCAGACCTTGTCAACAAAGAGCCCTCCCAGGAAAAGACCTATCGGAATCGTGAAGAACTGCAGTGTATTTCTGCACGCATATACCCTTCCCTGAAGTTCAACAGGTATGGTGTTTCGCATGATGACGTTCTGATTGGCCGCCATGAGCGGAACAAAAAACCATCCCACAAACTGTCCGATGCACCATATCACCGGGTTTTCTGAAAACGCCAGAACGAAGTTTTCCGTCCCCAGGGAAAAGAGCATTGTGAGGAATATCACTCTTACCCTGTCCTTGGGCTTTGGCAGCACTGTCGGCAAAAAACTGCCAACAACCATGGCTATTCCGGAACATGCAGTAACTATTCCAAAGACACTGTTTCCTGCTTTTGGAATTACAAGTGCCGGAAGCACTGCATCAAACGCAGATGCAATCAGGTTAACTCCCGACATGAACAATATCACATGGAGTATCATCGGTGTCTTTTTCAAAAAGACAAGTCCCTCTTTTGCAAGTGTCAGAACATTTCCTTCTGAGTTTGCCTTGCTGCTGATTTCGGGAATTCTCACGAAAAGCAGCAGTGAAAAGAAGGCAACGGCAAAGGTCAAAAGGTCAACAGCGATAACAACATCAAGCCCCGCCAGCGCATAAAGAGATGCTGAAATGATCGGGTTTCCGATTGATACAAGTGATCTGCTCAGTTGCTGAAGCCCGCTTGTCTTTTGATAATCGTCTTTGGGCACAATAAGCGTGTATGCTACCTCGGAAGCCGGCTGCTGAACGGTATTCATAAGTCCCGACACCATGTTGATGGCATACAAATGCCACATGGACAATAGGTCCGTCTTATAAAGCACAAATACAACCACCGTTGTAAGCGCCGCAAACAGGTCGCAGATAAGCATGGTTTTCTTTTTATCAAACTTATCTGAAAGTGCACCTGCAAAAATGCTCATGATAACGTAAGGCGCATAAGTGCAGATTGTCAGCGTCGCCGTGCTCAGCGCCGATCCTGTCTTTTCATAAATCCAGAGCGTAAGCGCAAACTGCGTTATGGCACTTCCAAGCTGTGACAGGCTCTGGGTACTCCAAAGTATGTAGAAGTCTTTTAAGTTCTTTATTCTGTTTTTCATTTTAATTCGCTCCTTTTTCCTGAATTATCTTGTTGAAAAAGGAGCATCTGCACTGCAAATGACCATCTTTATGCCTCCTGTTCCGGTTTTATTACTCTTCTGTTATTTAGCAATTTCGCTTTACTGTGATGCTTAGCATCTTGTCGGGAATAACTCCATGTCGACACAGTCCCATGGTCCGAAGGGCGTGTTTATGACGTGCGCACCATACTCGGTAAACCCTACTGCTTCATAGCATTTCCTGGCTTTTGGGTTATTGACGAAAACGCCCAGGTCGATCCTGGTGACGGTCAAATTCTCTTTAACATATTCTATTGCAAGCTTCAGCATCTCCTGCCCGTAACCCTTTCCGCGAAGCTCTGGGTCCACGATTACGAAGCCGAACCTGACTGAAGAATCATCGTTTTCGTTGGGATACCTTATGATCAGGTGTCCTATGACATTATTATAATCATCTATTGCCGTCAGCGGAAAGAATCTTCCGGTCCCTATCGCCGGAGCGTAGTTTTCATCTACACTGTCAGGTTTTAGCGGAAAGAATCCGTACCTGTCCGCTGACCATCTGTACAGCTCTTCCTCCGTGCGCAACCAGGTTGCTATTATTGGGGAATCACTTTTCTCGTATGCGCGTAGTTTCATGGGGTTATGCCTTTCTTCGTCTTGCTTTATTTGTCTTGCTTTGTTTGTCTTGCTATGTTCATACACGATCAAATCTCTTTTATCTATGGTAGCAGAAATCTGTTCTTGCGTCACAAGTTATGGATGACTAGTGGATGATTGTTGTAAAAGAGGTTGTTCCGGTATTTTACCTGTCAGTCGGAAAAAAGCTGCCTCTCAGCCATAAAATCTGTTCAGAATTTGGATTGTGCAAAACACTTTTACCTGTCAATTGAGCTAGCAAACCTCTTCCTGCCATAAATTCTGGCCAAAATTCAGATTATGTAAAATCCTTTTACATGTCAAAGAGGGGAAAACGTGCCAATCTGCCACAAATCTCTGCTGGGAACAGACCCTTTTGCTTGATTTTCTCATGTCCCGGAGGCGAGAACCTACCGTTCTGCCACAGATTTCAGCTAGGAAAAGACTCTTTTGCTTGATTTTCTCATGTCCCGGAGACGATAACCTACCGTTCTGCCACAGATTTCAGCTGGGAAAAAGACCCTTCTGCTTGTTTTTCTCATGTCCCGGAGACAAGAACCCACCGTTCTGCCACAGATTTCAGCTGGGAAAAGACTCTTTTGCTTGATTTTCTCATGTCCCGGAGGCGTGAACCTACCGTTCTGCCACAGATTCTAGCTAGGAAAAGAGTCTTTTGCTTGATTTTCTCATGTCCCGGAGGCGATAACCTACCCTTCTACCACAGATTTCACCCAAAGCAGACGCAGCAACAAGACAGCAAGGAGTCAAAGAGAACCGTCCCCATTGACTCCAAAAATGAGTCAATCTGAAACGTCCCCGGTGACTCAAAATGAGTCAATCTGAAACGTCCCCGGTGACTCAAAAAATAAGCCCCCGGGGACAAGGCGTCCCCGAGGGCTCTATATATAATTAGGAGTTATGCAATATCTGTATTACTGAAGCTTGGTTGTCTCGCCTGCTTCGAACATTTCCTGTCTCTCGTCGATGATCTCCTGGTAACCTGCGTCGAGGTACTTCTGTGAAAGCTCATCGTAAAGAGCATCGAACTCATCAGGCTTGCACATTACAAGCTGATCACGGTACTCAGGATAGATCTCTTCCTTGAGTGATGTGCCGTACTCTGTTACTGACTCTAGAGCGCCACCGAAGAGGCAATCTACGTTTACGCTGCCAGCCTCATAGAGTGCAAGCTGTCCCTTGTAGTTAGCAAGGATGTCCTCGTAGAAGTCCTGAGGAAGTCCCTGAGGATTGATAGCCTTGATATCAGACTCGATGTCACCGAATGACTTGGAAGCTGTAACAACCATCCAGTAGTCAACGTTGTTGTTGTGACCCTGCTGCTCAGGAAGACCTGACTGATCACCAACTGCTACAGGATTTCCGTTCTCGTCATAGTTGAAGTTAACACCTTCGATACCCCATGTCATTGTGAAGAGGTTCTCGTCCTGAGCCATCCACTCAAGGTACATCTCACCGGCCTTAACCTCGTCAGGTGTTGCGTTGTTAGCAAAACCAACCATTGCGCCGAAGATGTTGTTAGGTCTGAATGCGTTGCTTGATCCCCATGTCTCATCCTTTACAAGCTTGCTGTCGCAAACCATTACGCCAAGCTCTGCATCAGGATTGTTCTCATAGAAAGAATTAAGAACATCCATTGTTGATGAAACGTAACCTGACCACTGGAATGCCTTACCGTTGATGAAGTCAGCGTTTACATCATCTGTGCTTCTGAGGTAGTACTCAGGGTTGAGGTAACCATCGTTGTAGAGCTCGTTGTTCCACTTAAGAAGTCTCTTCTGAGCTTCTGTTGAAAGAGCAGGAACCTGGTAGTCACCTGTTGTTGCCCATGTGAGCTCATCCTGAGGATAATCTCTGAATGAGTAGTTCTGGTCAGCGCCGGCACCTGCTACCTTTGATCCGCTCATAGGATACTGATGTCCGTTCTCAACCATCTTGCCAAGAGCCTCAAGGAGCTCTGTGTTTGTTGCAGGATATGATCCGTCGTAGCCGGCTTCCTTGAGCCAGTCTTTACGATACCATGTTACGAATGTGTAGTTTGTGTTACCGTAAGGTCTCTTACCAAGAACGATGTAGTCCTCACCGTCAAACTGTGTGTAGCCTGTAAGGCCGTTCTCTTCCATGTTTGCCCAGTATGTAGGAGCAACTGTCTTGAACTGCTCGAGATCGATGGGCTGAAGGTATCCGTCTGATGCCCATGTAGCAAGCTTGTCATAGTCGTACTCCATGCAAAGAGTAGGAAGTGTGTTTGTTGAAGCAAGCATAGCGTAGTCAGTCATAACGTCTGAACGTGTGATGCCTACATATTCAACCTTGATGTTGTACTTGTCACCGAAGTTCTCCTGAACCCAGTTTGTCCAGTAGTTGTTCTCAACGTCTGAGCATCCGTTTCCGTTATCTCCTCTGTCGTAAACAGCTACTCTAAGAGTAACCTGATCTGCAAATGGCTCAAATCCGTCAACTCCGGGAACCACGTCTGCTGCTGCCTCTGTAGTCTCTGCTGCAGGTGCCTCAGCTGCAGGTGCTTCTGTTGCAGTCTGTGTGTCTTCTGACGCTGTAGGAACAGGTCCGTTGTTGCCACAAGCTGCAAGCCCCATTACCATACTAGCTGCAAGTATGGCTGATAATACTTTCTTCTTCATAGTAATCCTCCTTTTATTTTAAACAAAATTGTTTTCCCATAGTGTATTAGCCCTTCACAGCCCCTATCATAGTACCTTGTACGAAGTATTTCTGAAGGAACGGATATATTATGATGATCGGTACAGTTACGAACATGATGCATGCTGCCTGCAGAACTTCAGGTGTTGCCTGTGAGATTCCGCCGGTATCTGCCAGTGATGCGTTCTGAGCCTCTGTGGCAGATGCAACAAGCTGATAGAGTTTGTACTGGATCATCTTGAGCTCTGAAGATCTTGTGTAGTACATGTTGTCTGCGTATGCATTCCATCTTCCTACTGCATAGAAGAGTGACAGTGTAGCCAGGATTGGCTTTGAAAGAGGAAGCACGATCTTCCAAAGGATCTGGAAGTTTGTTGCGCCATCCAAAAATGCTGATTCCTCCAAGCTGTCAGGAATTGTACTCTGGAAGAAGTTCTTCATGATCAGCATGTTGTATGGTGAATAGATAAGTGGCAGTATCAGTACCCAGGCTGTATCCAGAATTCCAAGCTGGTAATAAAGGATGTACTGAGGGATGATACCTGCTGAGAAGTACATAGGCACCATAAGGATGAATGCCAGAACTCCTCTTCCTTTAAGTCTCTTTTTTGAAAGCGGATACGCTGCACAGGTGCAGACGATCATTCCAAGAAGAGTAAATACAAGTGTAATGATCACTGAAAATACCATTGAGTAAGTCATTGAGCTGTCTGCAAATACCTGCTTGAATGCATCGAAGGTGATGTCCTTTGGCAGGAAGTAAACCGACTGACTCATTACTGCCGTGTTACCTGAAATTGATTTAGCTGCTACGTGTAAGAACGGAAGCACGCAGGTTGCACAGAGCAGGATGATGACAAGCATCATGATGGCGTCGCTTATTCTGAATTTATTGACAGCATGCGCTCCGCCGGCGGAGAAACTCTCTTCTGCCGCATTTATTTCTTTTTTCTTAGCCACGATTAAGTTCCTCCTATAGTAGTCCGTCTTCGCCAAGCTTCTTGGCTATTCTGTCTGATAAAAGAACCAGTGCAACACCGATAACTGATTGGAAAAGGCCGACGGCAGTAGCCATACTGAACTTGTTATTTCCAATACCTTTATTAAAGATGTACACAGCCAGCTGATACTGGAACTCTTTTACCTGTGTATTTCCAAGGGATGTAAGTCTCTCAAGGTTACTTCCCATTACACGTCCAAGGTTCATGATGAGCAGTGTTACGATTGTGCTCCTGATTCCCGGAAGTGTTATATGAAGCATTCTCTGCCAGCGGTTTGCACCGTCGATCATGGCCGCCTCATACTGTTCTCCGCTGATACCGGTAATAGCTGCCAGGTAGAGGATCGTGCCCCATCCCATGGACTGCCACACTCCGATGAGCAGGTAAGTTATTGCCCAGTGCCATTTCTCATTGAGGAACGGAATTCCCTGGGTGATCATTCCCATCTTCATCATGGCGATGTTTACAAGACCGCTTGTTGGCTTGAACATTGTAAGTGCCACACTTCCGATGATGGCCCAGGATAAGAAGTGAGGAAGGTAAAGAATTGTCTGTGAAACCTTCTTGAATCTCTTATACCTGAGTTCGTTGAGGATCAGTGCCAGGATGATCGGCATCGGGAATCCAACGAAAAGATCAAGCAAGTTAAATACTATTGAATTTCTAAGGGCTCTTGAGAAGTCCGCATCTCTGAATACTTTTCTGAAGGTATCAAAGCCGACCCATTTAGAACCCGCATAGCCTTTGGCAGGTTTGTAATCCATGAAGGCCATTCTCAGACCCGGATATGCGCCAAAGCTAAATACTACAACCAAAATAAGTGGAATGAGCAGAAGAAGATATAACTGCCAGTCTCGTTTTAGAGAATGCTTCCAGCTTGAACTGGTAGCGACTGCTCCCCTACTTTTATTTTTTGCTCCCATATCTCTCTCCCCTTTCTATGGACAATACTAAAGTAATTTATCTCTCCCATCTAATCACTTAGTCAAAAAAGCTATGCATTTTCACCCATTTATTTTTCGAGTTTATTGTTGATATGTTTACTATTTACACTTAATCGTTTTCGATTTTATGCATTTTGCACAAAGCCGATTTCCCTCAGGACACAAAATAAAAAGAGCCTCAGGGACTCTTTTTATTCATCCATTATTCACTATATATGTATATTCACTTTCTTGATTCCGTAAGCTTCTCAGCCTGTGTCCAGCCTGTATACTTCATTATTGAGGCATTGTCGATCTTGACCATCTTGCGCCTCCACTCTCCGGGCTGAGCGCCCATCTTCTCAGAGAAATGCCTGTTAAAGCTGGATACCGACCGAAATCCCACTTGCTCCGATATGGAAAGGATCGACTCCTCTGTAGTCCTAAGAAGGATGCAGGACTGAAGGATCCTCGTGGTGTTGAGGTAGTCCAAAGGACTTGTCTGCATGATCTCGTGGAACACCCTTCTGAAGTGGGTCTGGCTTAAGTGGCACATATTCGCCAGATCTTCTATAGGGAAGTTTAACATGTAGTTTTCCCTTATATATTCAAGTGCCGGCATGATGGCGATATCGTTGTCATGCGCAGCTCTCTGGGCAATACTCTGCTTCTTTTGCCCCGCATAGACTCTCATCAGTTTCATAAAAAGAGATAACATAAGCCCCTTAACTGCTATCTGATAATTCATCTCTTTATTCACAAGCTCCGACAGTATCTGGGTTACAAGGCTATAGATCTCCTTGTGCTCCGATCCGTGAAGTATCATCTGAAGATTCTGAGTCATATCATAATATATCTCCCCATATGGCGAAGATGCGCCAAATATCCCTTTAAAGAGATCATCCGGGTTCAGGAAAATATATGACCACAAGCTCGATTCACCCTTGGTACTGTAGGATGTATGAGCAACGTTCCTTGATATAAAGGTAACATCCCCTGCCTTAAAGGGCACAGGCTCATCCGCAAACTCAATAAATCCGCTGTCCTGGTGGCATATACCTATCTCCAGACAGTTGTGAAAATGGAGCTTGCCGGACTTGACGTCGGATATATACCATCTGTCTCCTGTCAGCACCAGTACGGGAAAGTTGATGGGAAGTTCGTAATTTCTGTATTCAATTACTGTTTTCTTGGGCTTTGACATAATCTTTTCCTTAATTTAATAAATATACAGTTCCATTTGGCAAAAAACACGCCTAATAGAAATTCTAACCTCAAATAGTTGAAATTGCAAAGTTTTTGTTAGTATATGGAGAGATTTTTCGACCATATGAAAATATACTTTTTGTAAAATAACCATAAAGGGGCGAAATTATGGGCAATCTTATATATGACAAAAAAGAAATAGAAAGCACGATCGACGCTATTGTAAAGCGCACCATGAGAATGGATCTCACCTGGGACTGGCCCGGAGGAGTGGCTTATTACGGCGTTTGCGAGGCTTTTAAGGCCACAGGAAAAGAGGAATACATCCTTGCTCTAAAGGACAGGATCGATGAGTATATTGAGCTCGGCGTTCCATCTTTTACAGTAAATACCTGCGCCATGGGACATGCTCTTTTGTCACTTTATGAGTACTCGGGCGATGAGAAATACCTGGATATCGCAAAGAGCAAGATCGACTATCTCGAGAATGACGCCCTTAGATTTGGCGACAATGTCCTTCAGCACACAGTCTCGGTAAACAACGATTTCCCGGAGCAGTGCTGGGCTGACACGCTTTTTATGGCAGCGTTTTTCCTGCTTAGAGCAGGAGTCCTTTTAAAAGATGAAAAACTAATTGACGATGCTCTAAACCAGTACTACTGGCACATCAAATATCTTCAGGATCCGGCGACAGGTCTTTTCTACCACGGTTACAACAACATCACCAAAGACCACATGTCAGGGTTCTTCTGGGGAAGAGCCAATGCCTGGGCAGCCTACACAATGTCTGAGGTTGGTCGCATTCTTCCGGAGTGCTACTTATACCCTAAGTTCCTTGATATTGTAGGCTCACTTAACGAACAGCTTGCAAGCATCAAGCTGCTGCAGACTGAGGACGGTCTTTACAGAACCATCCTTGACGATGAGGAGTCCTATGAAGAGATATCAGCCAGCTGCGGAATTGCTGCTGCCATGATAAACAAGGGCAATCCTCTTCACATCAAATACATCAACAAATCAACCAAGGGCATCCTTAAGAACGTATCACCTGACGGAAGAGTTTTAAACGTCTCCGGTGGCACAGCTGTCATGAAGGACAGAGACGGATACCGTGGTATTTCCAGAGACTGGATCCAGGGTTGGGGACAGGGTCTGGCTCTTGCATATTTCGCAGGCATCTTAAACTACGACAAGATCAGAAGCGACGGAGCACTTTAATTATCTAGGGGGAACAAAATGGACAACATCGTAAAGCACACACAAGGGGGCTTCACTCTGCCCGGGGAAGCGGGTTATGAAGAGCTTACCCTTGATTTGGCTAAAAAATGGGGCGCAGATGTTATCAGGGACAGTGATGGCACTGTTCTTTCAGATGAGATTACAAATTCAGGATACGGGATCTACTCCACTATCTGCATAATCAGGGATCACAATGAATGGGCGAGGAAGAACCCGGACAAGCTCCAGCAGACCTTCCTCACAACAGCTCCCAAGGTTGCGGAGGATTCCATTTTAACCTTTCACCTGATGGACGATTTCTTTGATCAGCAGTTTAAGATCAATGACAGCGCTGACTCAATGAAATATTGGCAGGTCTACGACCGCACCACAGGAAGGGAAGTCAACAGAAATTTCTGGACCTATGAGAAAGAGGCTCAGAATGTCATAGTCAACAACATCATTCCCTGGCACAAATATACCGTGAGCTTTTTAGCTTACAGGATCTGGGAAGAGATTTCCATGTACAACCATGTGACCAACAACTGGGACAAGGAGCATCTGATGCAGATCGATCCTGTATATCCCCAGACCAGAGAGTACCTGAAGGACTGGCTTACAAACTGGTGCAAGGAGCATCCGGCCACAACAGTTGTACGTTTTACATCCATGTTCTACAACTTCGTATGGATGTGGGGAAGCAGCCCAAGAAACCGCAATCTTTTCACTGACTGGGGTTCCTACGACTTCACCGTAAGTCCCAAGATGCTGGATGACTTTGCGGAGAGCTACGGATATAAGCTCACAGCCGAGGATTTCATAAACACCGGACTCCTTCACCCAACGCACCTTCCGCCTGTCAAGACACAGAGAGACTACATGAACTTTGTAAATCAGTTTGTTGTCTCTTTCGGAAAAGAGCTTGTGGACATCGTTCACAGCTTTGGCAAAAAGGCATATGTCTTTTACGATGACAGCTGGGTTGGAATTGAGCCATACGGTAAGCGCTTTAAGGAGTTTGGCTTTGACGGACTCATCAAGTGCATCTTCTCCGGCTATGAGGTAAGACTCTGCGCAGGAGTTGATGTGCCGGTTCACGAGATAAGGCTTCACCCTTACCTGTTCCCTGTGGGACTTGGCGGACTTCCGACATTCTCAAAGGGCGGCGATCCGGCCAGGGATGCAGCTCTTTACTGGAGAAGCGCCCGTCGTGCTCTTCTTCGTGCCAAAATAGACAGAATAGGTCTTGGCGGATACCTTCACCTGGTGCAGGATTTCCCGGACTTTGTAGAATATATCGCAACAATCTCAGATGAGTTCAGACAGATAAAAGCGCTTCATGAAGAAGGCGCACCTTACGTCCTCCCGATCAAGGTCGCAGTACTTCACTCCTGGGGAAAACTTCGTAGCTGGACTTTATCAGGCCATTTCCACGAAACCTACATGCATGACCTGATCCACATAAACGAGACCCTCTCCGGTCTTCCCGTTGTTGTTACATACATCGATTTCGACGACCTAAAGAGCATGGATCTTACAGATATCAACGTCATCATCAACGCAGGTTCTGCAGGAACAGCATGGTGCGGCGCAGAGAGCTGGAACGACCCGGTTGTGGAAGAAGTCCTCACCGAATGGGTTAGCGCAGGCGGATGCTTTATCGGCGTCAACGAGCCATCATCAACAGGCGAGAAGGATTTCAGATTCAGAATGTCAGGCGTCCTTGGTGTAAACAGAGACAGCGACTACAAGTCCTGCATGGGCAAATGGGCCTTTGTGGATGACAACTCAGAAGGCATTATTCCTGAGGGTAGCCACATCCCTCTTCGCGGCAAGGTTCACCTTACCGACGGCGCAGCAAAAGTTATCAGGTCCAAAGACGGTTACCCTCTGCTTACAGTAAATGACTTCGGAAGAGGAAAAGGAATCTACCTCTCAACCTTTGAGAACGCGCCCGAGAACTACAGGCTTCTTCTCAACATTCTGCTGTATGCTTGCGGACTTTCCTTTGATCACAAGTATGTCACCGACAATCCAATGGTTGAGTGCGCATTCTTTGAGAGCAGCAAGAAACTCATTGTCATCAACAACTCAGAGAGCAAGCAGTCAGCAACCATCGTCACAGACAGCGGTGAATTTAAGGCAAAAGACATTGCTCCGCTTGCCACGGCAATCTACGACCTTTGATATTAACAAATGGGGAACGACCATGTTTTCAATAAACTTCAAACTTCAAAATAACGATAGCCTCTACTCGCAAGGGAGAGGCTATGGCTTTTTTACACCGGAAATGGCAGTTACTTCATCGGGTACTGCCCATGAGCAGTCACTAAAGAGCGGTGGCTGGAACACAAGACACTTCTATGAAGAAGTCTCTGATGAAGGCCGTAAGGTTCAGATCGTAAAAGTGACGGTTCCTTCCTTTGGAACCTACAGGGTCAGCGTCAGAATAAGCGCTCTGAACAAGAGTATCGAGCACCTTACACTCTTTTCCTCAAGAAGGGCCATGATAGCAAGAGACGTGACCGTGCCCTGTGGCAGCACCTATGAAAAGACCTATCACACCGCCGTTACGCCCTTCATTCCTGCACTTTCCGCAACAAGGTGCAACGATAAGGACATCTTCATAAGCTACACAGGTAGCGACGTTTCGCAGGAAAATGCAGTGTTGGAGGTTACCATTACAGAGGAGAAAGTCCCCGTTATCTGGATCGGCGGCGATTCAACAGTGACTGATCAGAATGCAGGAATTCCTTACTTCCCCTTCGGAAGCTTCTCCGGATGGGCACAGACACTGCCTCGCTTCATCGAAGGCGCTGCAGTCTGCAACATGTCACATTCAGGGCTTACTTCGAACTGCTTCAGGGACGATGGCCATTACGACATAATAAGAGAGATGATAAAGCCCGGCGACTGCCTGATAATGCAGTTTGGTCACAACGACCAGAAGCGCAGGAACCTCGCGGCCTTCGGCGGATATGCGGATAACCTGAGAAGATACGTCAAGGAGACAAGGCAGGCCGGAGCAGAAGCAATCCTGTGCTCTCCCATCAGTCGTGTTCCTCTCGAACTTTCGGAAGAGGATGCCAATGCTCTAAACATGGACAGACACTACTCGCTGCTTGCAGACCACGCCAAGGCTACAGAGTCTGTGGCAAAAGAGCTTGATGTGCCCTTCATAGATCTTCACGGCCAGACCTTTGAGAAGTGGCTTGAGTTTGGAGATAACGCAAAAGACTTCTTCATGCCCGGTGACGTGACCCACACCAACGAGTACGGCAGCGTGATGATAGCCGATATCTTCATGAAAACTCTGCGCTCCCTGGATAAGGGAAAAGACACTCTCCCGGGCAGGTGCGACAATGGACTTACCTTCAGTTTCTGGAGTCCTGAGTCAGACGTAAAGGTTATTCCCGCGCAGGAGCCTGAACCTGATATCTTCTCAATACCCCTGCCCTACCTTGATATCGCAGGATTTGAAGATAAGGCAGGCCTTGAAAAAGCCTTCAGATACTGTCTGCTAGACCCTTGCGTCATGTTCCTTCATCCGGATGCACCAATGCCAAGGGCTCAGCTTCTCATGGTGCTGTTCAAGGCACTTCGCATCGCAGGAACAAGACCTTACAGAGGCAAGTACTCTGACCTTAAGATTGATGAGTGGGACAGCGGATATGTTGAGACTTTGATATCCGAGAATCTGATAGATCCTGCAACTACTAAGAGTGAAGGCGACAAGCTCTTTTTCAGACCTGACGAATCTCTGACTTACGAGGAACTAGATAGCTTCCTTATGAGGTTCTATGAAAGTGATAAGGACAAAAGAGATATCCCGCTTGATGAATGCGTAAGAAGGGCCATGGAGCTTGGCATTGACGAAAGAAAAGAAGCAGCCCCCGGAAAATGGATTTCCCGAGGGGAAGTATATACAGCTCTTGCCAGATTCATTGATCTGGAAGAAGACATAAAGACAAGGAGTATCAACTTTGAAGCATGAATTTTTGATGGACTTTAGAGCCACAGCAAGTGAAGCAGAAGTTTTCTGGGATCTTCCCGAGGATGCTACAAAAGAGTATTCATACAGCGTGATTGCAGACGGCGAACCGGTCGGAGATACAGATAAAACCCACTTTACTCTTAAAGGTCTTTTGCCTGAAAAAGACATAGAGGCGGAGGTCATCATGCGCTCTCCCGATGGGGATTCCCGCTCCCTTGGAAAGATCACGGTCAGGACCTCTCGTCTTAAAAAAATGATCGATGTTACTTCGGCGCCTTACAATGCAGTCGGCGACGGCAAGACCTTAAATACAGCAGCACTGCAGAAGGCTCTTGATGACTGCGATGAGAATTCTTACGTCTATGTGCCTGCAGGAACCTACCTTACAGGCGCTCTGGATATGCACTCAAACACGGAGCTCTTCGTTGATAAGGGTGCAACACTTCAGGGAACAGAGAGTCCTTCCGACTATCTGCCCAAGATAAAGAGCAGGTTTGAGGGCTATGAGAGGCTCTGCTACAGAAGTCTTTTAAACCTCGGTCAGCTCGATCACGACGCCTACTATAACTGCGAAAACGTTGTGATCCGTGGCGGCGGAAGCATCATGGGCGGCGGCTGGCTTCTTGCGAAAGCCTGCGCCAAGATTGAGGCCGAGGATCTCAAGGAATACATCGCTTCCCTTGGCGATAAGATAAAAGAATACGAGAAGCCCGAGACCATCTCCCACAGAGTCAGGGGCAGGCTAATCAATATGAGCAACTGCAGAAATATCTGGATCACAAATCTGACGTTGGGCTTTTCTCCGTCCTGGAATCTGCACTTTGTTTACTCTGATCAGGTTGTGACGGACCACTGCACCATTAAGTCTCAGGGCGTGTGGAACGGCGACGGCTGGGATCCCGATTCATCGACCAATTCGACGATCTACGCCTGCGACTTCTACACCGAGGATGACTCCGTTGCCATCAAATCAGGCAAGAATCCTGAGGGCAATGTCATCGGCAGACCGACCAAGAACATCAGAGTCTTTGACTGCATCTGCCACATCGGTCAC
Source organism: Butyrivibrio sp. VCB2001 (assembly GCF_000423965.1). Taxonomy (NCBI): domain Bacteria; kingdom Bacillati; phylum Bacillota; class Clostridia; order Lachnospirales; family Lachnospiraceae; genus Butyrivibrio; species Butyrivibrio sp. VCB2001. The sequence continues at coordinate 176,465 of NZ_AUIZ01000004.1, forward strand.
GGACTCTGCGTCGGAAGCGAGATGAGCGGCGGCGTGGAAAATGTCTTTTTATGGGACTGCGACATGAGGCCCACCTGGTCAGGCATTGAGATCAAGTCAACCAAAAAGCGCGGAGGCTACGTTAAGGGCGTATCCGTAAGGGACATTGCAGCTTCCCACGTAATGATCCATTCCGTGACCTTCAACGACGACGGCGAAGGCGCAAAGACCACTCCCGTTATCGAGGACTGTCACTTTGAGAGAATGCATCTTCTTGGAAGATTTCTTGATAACAACGCCGGCAAAAATGAGTGGCACGACTGCCCTTCCATCGAGCTTTGCGGCTTTGATGAGCCCGGGCACGAGCTTAGAGATATAAGCTTTAAGGATATCGAGATTGAAGAGCCGGCAGAGGGCGTTGAGGATATTCATGTGGAGTATGCGATCGACCCTGTTTTTGAAAACATAACCAAGTGTCCACGAAGTGGTATGGGAGTCAGTGGGGACGGTTCTCTTTGACTCCCTTTTTCGATAATCAAGAGGAATGAAATACCCAAACAAAAGGGAGTCAAAGAGAACCGTCCCCACTGACTCCCAAAACGTAACAACTATAAGGAGGTGTGAGTATGGAAAGATATGCATGGAAAGGTATGGTTTTAAAGGGTAAGAAAGACGAGTACATCAAAAGACATGATGAGATCTGGCCTGAGATGGTAGAAGTCTTAAAGGCCGCAGGAATCTGCAACTACAGCATCTACATGTACGAGCTTGATGATGCAGAGTTTGACGCTGAGGTATTCGGATATTACGAGTGTGAAAAGGGCATAGAATATGCCGGCAGATACCAAGCAGAGAGCGAAGTTGTAGACAGATGGGATGAAAGCATGAAGGGTATTTTGATCCTGGAAAAGGACGAAAAGACAGGAGCCCAGAAGCAGATGAAACAGGTCTTTCGCCTGGACTAAACAAAAGCAAAACCGTCACTTTTTATTCAGAGAAAAGTGACGGTTTTATTTTGTCTTATGAATTTATACAGCAGAAATTGTAAGCTTTTGTGGCTCCACATTTCTGATCTCGCCTTTACGGCCGCGACAAACCATTCCACTGTCAATCGAGATCATGGTAGCATGTGCCTTCATGGCTGCATGTATCTGCTTAACCGCCACCTCATAATCCTGTGGAGTCATCGGAATTACGTATTCATGATTCAGATGCTCTGTAGAGATTACGGCCGATCTGAATCTTGGAACGTATCTTATACCATAGAAGGTACATATCTCCGTATTCAGCATTCCACTGTTATCTGAGCATTGCATCGAAATATACATAATTTCCTCCTTCTTTAAATCTTAAAGTCTCTTACAAAGTCCTCAATAGTTGCTGCTGCACTTGAAACTGTTGTTGCACTGTCATCAACACCCTGGCTCTCGTCTGCAACCTGCTGAGCGCTGACTGCGAGATTGTCGGTTGTTGCTGTAACTTCCTGTGTACTTGCTGACTGCTCCTCGGAAATAGCTGCAACGGATGTTGCAATTGTGTCTACATTGCCTATCTTGTCGATCATCTCTCTGAATGTATCGCTGGTCTCATCAAGACTTGAGAAGATCTCTTCAAAGGTCTTTCCTGCAGTCTGTACAGCTTCTGAACTTGCTGTGATCTCATCCATGTTAGCCTGGGATTTCTCCGAAAGTTCTTTTATCTGCTGAGTGATCTCAGCTATGATCTTGCCGATCTCTGTGGTTGATTCTGCGGAGTTAGCTGCCAGCTGTCCAATCTCCTGAGCAACTACCGCAAAGCCCTTACCTGCCTCTCCTGCTCTTGCTGCCTCAATTGAAGCATTCAGTGAAAGGAGGTTTGTCTGGGATGCAATGGAGTTGATAATCTCGATGATGGAGTTGATCTTCTGAGCAGACTCGCCAACAGCCTGAACGTCGCTGTTCATATCGCCCATGGATGATGAAATCTTCTCCATGCCTCTCTGTACAGCTTCCATGTCGCGCTGTCCGTCTTTTGCCTTAACGACCAGGTTGTTAACGGTCTCGCTGGCTGCATTGCCCTGCTCGGTGAGGTCTGCAACTTCGTTAGCAAGCTCTGTGGCGTTCTCTGCAAGCTCTGCAACTGCGCTTGCCATTCCGTTCATGGCATCCCTGATCTGTCCCATGTTAGTGGACTGCTCATTAGCCTGAATGTTAAGCTTGCCTGATGCATCCTTACTGTTCTCAGCTTCGATTGCCAGTCTGTCTGTCTCGTCCTTGATATTTCCGAGAGTTCCTCTCATGTGGCTTACGAACTCTCTCATGTTGTTATTCATAAGGCCGATCTCGTCATCGCCGCCCTCAGGAATCTCCACTGTGAAGTCGCCGTCAGTGATCCTTGTGATATTCTCAGTCAGGGCACCAACAGGCTTTGATACGATGTTTCTGATCAGCATATAAAGAACTACAGAAATAGCGATGACCATGAGGATCATGAGGCCATAGCATATGATCTGGAATCTGTTAAGACCTGCTAATACGTCGTTCTTAGATACAGAACAGATAAGGGTCCAGTCAGTTCCGGGGATCACGCTGGCGCGAACATAATAAGTATCGCCGTGTTCATTCTTGAGCTCAGTTACTTCTGTCGATCCGCTCTGTGCAAGCTGATATGCATTCTGAAGGAACAGAGCCTCGGGATGTGCACTGACGCTGGTTCCGTTAAAGCTTGCATCAAAATACGAAAGAATGGTGTCATTATAAAGAAGCATTGCTCCGCCGGTCTTAACTGGCTTGATAGCACTGATTTCCTCAACGATACCGTCCAGGGTATAATCCGCTGCAGCCACACCTGATCTGGCATCTGCGATTTTAACCGATCTGGTAAAAGACACTACGGTGCTGCCGGTGTCTGAGTCCACATAGGGTTCGCCGGGAAGGAAGGTCTTGTGCTCAAGTCCCTCGATGTACCAGCTTCTCTCCTGGGGTACGTAGTCGGGATCCGGAACCCATCCTGAAGGATCGATCCAGTCTCCTGTAGCCGTTGCAAGATACATACCGTTTGGCATGTACTCAGACTTTGAAAGTGTTGGGATAAGGAAACTCGCCATGGCATGGTCATTGGGGAATGACACTGCGCCAAGGGCTTCTGCCGATGCATCAAGATACTCAACGATATTGGTTATCTCACGTCCGATCTTCTCTGTGTAATACTCGGACTCTTTTTCAAGGTTGTTCTCTGCAAGCTCGACAATGATGCTCCTTGCCTGGGTTGCTACGATAAGCATGATCACAATGATTGAAATTGCGATCATCGGGATAACGATCTTTAATAGCTTCCCACTGACGCTCTTTCTTGCCTTCTTGACCTTATTCTCCATATGAAATTTACCTTTCTTTAAATTAATTGCTAATTTAATAGTTTTAGGTCGGGGCATAGTTATGCCCTCTCAAGATACATTATAATGCATATATATGAGTTTTGTTCGTTTTTACAATAATTTAATAAACAGCCTATCGTTAACACACGCACAAAAAAATCCCTCGCCGATATTGACGAGGGACTGTCTTTTTAAATATTCAATTTCCCATCGATGCGATCAGAGCATCAATCTCTGCCTGAGATAGCATCTTGCCTGAATCCGCAGGGGAAGGAGCAACTGCAGGTGCAGAAGCTGCTGGCGTAGGAACGGAAGCCGGGCTGAAACCACCACCGCCACCGGCCTGTGAAGACTTTCCCATAATGCTGGCAAGGAGCGCCTGCTGTTCAGGGCTTAATCCATTTGCATCCATCTTCTGATTTCCTTTCGAATCTTACCTACAGACATTTTACTTAGTCACTATATATATCGTCAAATAACATTTTTATAAACAGTCTATTAACTCTAATTCTTCTCCCTTATAAGACCGCTCTCAAACGCCTTTAAAAGATCTTTAAGATCATCGATCTGTTTCTGAAGCCCCTTTCCTATATCGGTATCCTGCACCAGGATCCTCTTCTTGGTCTTCTCAGTGATCTGGATGGTAGGCGTATTCTCTTTTCCCTTAACAAAAGGTTTGTGCTGGGCAAGCGCCAGATGGTGGGAATTGAAGATCAGCGTGTAGCCTGCAATTCCGGTCTGCTCATGGTAGGCTTTGGAGATTCCACCGTCTATGATATAGAGCTTACCACCGGCCTTAACGGGGCTCTCGCCCTTGGCGGTCTTGACCGGAACATGGCCGTTTATGATGTGCGCCCATTCAGGGTCAAGGCCGAACTCCTTGAGGATCTTGTCTGCGTAAGGCTCCATGCCCGAGAACTTGTAATAGGGGTTGAAGTTCTCCTTGGTGAGCTCTTTTTCCTGCTTAAGGAACATGCGCTCAAAGGTTGTGATCTTGTCTTTTCCGAAAAGAGGTGAATATGGGCCGCACCAGAGATACCACATGAGGTCCACTGCATCCTGCTTCTCCTTCGGATAATCCCTGCTATCGAGGAAGAACGCATCGTGGGCCTTTTTGTTGATGTAGTCCATAAGCTCTTTTCCCATAAAGCTTCCGTCGGAAGTGGTCATGGGCACAAAGTTTCCGCTCTCGTCCATGGGAATGCAGCCGTGATAGAGAAGGTTCTCGTTGACGATCCTGTACATTCCGCCGTGGGAATACAAAAACTGCACGTGCTTGATAAGAAGCTGCGAGTGCATGAAGGAAAATCTCAGGGTCCTGATGAGGGTCTCTTCTGCCTCGGTGAGCTTGTAAGGGTCCTTCGGGTCTATGGTTGGGAAGTTTGCATCGTTGAGCTTATAGGTCTTTTCCCCGATGGTGACTTCGCCCTTGTCGTAATCTATCTTGTCCAAAAGGAGCCTGGATTCAAGGCCGTACTCGGGGTGTTTTTTGATGAGCTGGCCTTCGAGTTTGAGCTGGATAATGCTGATGGCCTTGCACATCTTGGCGGCGAGCTTGGGATTTACCGCATCGTACTTGTTCTCGTCAAGGATGTGGGTCTTGAAGCACTCACAGGGATCATCGCCGTAGACTTCCGCAGCAAACATGGAGAGGGGACGAAGGTTGATGCCGTACCCGTCTTCAAGCGCATCGAAGGTGTTGTAGCTGGTTCCTATCCTGAGCACGTTGGCGATGCAGGCCGTATTTCCGCAGGCTGCGCCCATCCAGTCAATGTCGTGGTTGCCCCACTGGATGTCAACATCGTGGAAGTTCATGAGCTCTTCCATAACAAGATCGGGCCTTGCTCCTCTGTCAAAGATGTCTCCGATGATGTGAAGGGAGTCGATGGTCAGGTTCTGGATCAGCTCGCAGAGGGCAATGATGAACTCGTCCGCAAAATCGATCTCGATGATACCGTTTATGATCTCGCTGTAATAGAGCTTCTTGTTGAAGTCGTTCATGTCAAGGTGAAGAAGCTCGTCGATGGCGTAGGCGTAGTCGGCGGGCATCTTCTTGCGGACCTTGGACCTTGTGTACTTGGAGCTGACAACACGGCAAATAGAGATAAGCCTGTTTATGGTTATCTTCTGATGCTCCTGGAGGTCCTTCTGGGTGTAGTTCTCGTCATGTCTTATTTCATCGATTACTTCTCTGGGATAATAGATTAGATTTGCGAGCTGAAGCTGCTCGGCCTCAGTCATCTGATTGCCAAAGGTCTCTTCGATCTTGGCTCTTATGATACCGGAGGAGCTTCGAAGCAGGTGTGAGAAGGCTTCGTACTCTCCGTGTATATCGGAAAAGAAATACTCGGTTCCCTTGGGAAGCGCACAGATAGCGCGAAGATTGATGATCTCCGCTGCAGCCTTCCTGGAATTGGGAAACTCCTTGCTAAGTAGACGCAGATACTCGATATTCTTCATAATATCCCCCGTTGACGATTTGATATTGTGATGGGCGATAGCTCGCCCTTTGCGCGATATTGTATCTCAATTATCTATTCGAAAACGTTTACTGGTCTTTGAGTCTGGTCAAGTTTTCTCGTTATCTTTTTGTCGGGATCTTCATGCCTTCTTGCCGGTCTTGCAGATGTCCTTGAGGCAGCACTCTGCACAGTTCGGGCGGCGGGCGACGCACACTGCTCTGCCATGATCGACGAAGCGATGGCATAGGCCGTTGCCTTCTTCAGGCGGAATGATCTTCCACAGCTCTTTTTCCACCTTGGCAGGTTCCTTGATATTGTCCACAAGTCCTATAAGATTGCAGAGCCTGATGCAGTGTGTATCGGTGACGATAGCAGGCTTGCCATAGACATCGCCGAGAACCAGATTTGCACTCTTCCTGCCAACTCCCGGGAGCTTAAGAAGCTCTTCCATGGTATCCGGAACCTTGTCGTTATAGGTTTCATGCAGCATCTTCATGCATGCGGAAATATCCCTTGCCTTGGAATTACCAAGACCACAGGGCCTTACGATTTCTTCGATCTCTTCCACCGGCGCCTTGGCCAAAGCCTCAATGCTCGGGAACTTCTCGTACAGGAGCGGGGTTATCATATCCACTCTCTTGTCCGTGCACTGTGCTGCAAGTCTTACGCTCACCAGCAGCTGCCACGCCTTATCATACGCCAGTGTGCAATTGGAATCCGGATATTCTTTTTTTAGTCTCTCGATCACCTCAAGAGCAAGCTTCTTCTTAGTCATAGCTTAATGATAATGAACCCCGGGGACGGAGTCAATGGCTCATTTTTTGAGCCCTAGGGACGGGGGCTAGGGACCATTTTGCATACTACTCAAGTCATGCTTTTGGGAAAAAATGCGCCAGGCATGACTTTCATAAAAAAAGGGAGTCAAACAGAACCGTCCCCGTTGACTCCCTAACAGCTTACCACTTCTTGGCCGGGCACCTGGCGCCGTCAGCCAGTGCCCTTATCTCAACATAGCACCCACACTTAAGGCAGGTAGCGTCAAGAAGGTTGTCGCAGCTCTTGCACTGCGACAACCTCTTTTCATATTTCTCATCTGAAGCCTTCTCGTCATCTGACATCAGACTTCTTGTCTTCTCTAGCTGTGATTTGATGTCCTCATTGCCCGCCATGTCGCGCAACAGGCATCTCTTGCAGCTGTTATCCATAAATTGCAATTCCTTTCTATTCGCAGAGCCGTTTACCGGCGAGGAGTCAAAGAGAACCGTCCCCATTGACTCAAAATGAGTCAAAGTGAAACGTCCCCGGTGTCTCACCCGGTGTCTCATCCCTTCACTGCGCTTGCGACAAGTTCACCGCCCTGTACGTCAAACTCAATTATATCATGAGGTGCTACCCTGTCTTCAAGGATCAGCTTAGCTGAAAGCGTCTCAACATATTTCTGCACAAATCTCTTAAGAGGTCTTGCGCCGTAGATCGGGTCGTAAGCGTTGTCGATGACGAACTGCCTTGCAGCTGGAGTCAGTCGAACGCTGATCTCTCTGTCGGCAAGTCTCTTGTTGAGGTCATCAACGATGAGGCCAACAATATTTCCGATGTTGTCCTTGGTCAGAGGCTTGAACATGATTATCTCATCAAGTCTGTTGAGGAACTCAGGTCTGAAGTGTCCGCGCAGATCTTCCATGGTCATGTTCTCAGCATCCTCGCTGATGGTTCCGTCGTCCCTGATTCCGTCCAGCAGGTACTGGGCGCCGATGTTGGAAGTCATGATAAGGATCGTATTCTTGAAGTCCACAGTCCTGCCCTGAGAATCTGTAACACGTCCGTCATCCAATATCTGAAGTAGCACGTTAAAGACATCCGGGTGAGCCTTCTCGATCTCATCAAAAAGAACTACCGCATAAGGTTTACGCCTTACAGCCTCTGTCAGCTGGCCACCTTCTTCATATCCGACATATCCGGGAGGTGCTCCGATGAGTCTGGACACGGAGAACTTCTCCATGTACTCACTCATATCAATTCTGACCATGTTGTTCTCATCATCAAAGAGCGCCTGTGCCAGCGACTTGGCAAGCTCTGTCTTACCTACACCTGTAGGTCCCAGGAACAGGAATGAACCAATTGGCTTACTTGGGTCCTTGATGCCTGCCTTAGATCTCATGATTGCCTCAGAAACCTTGGTTACAGCATCATCCTGACCGATGACACGATGATGAAGTTCATCTGCCAGATGCAGAGTCTTGTTCCTCTCACTCTCAGTCAGTTTATTTACAGGAATGCCTGTCCATCTGCTGATGATACCTGCGATTTCCTCATCGGAAACTCTCTCATGCACAAGCGAAGTCTCATTCTCGCCGGCCTTAGCTGCCTCCTCAGCCTCCTCCAACTGCTTCTTAAGAGCAGGGAGCTTAGCATACTGAAGCTCTCCGGCCTTCTCATAATCGCCGTTTCTCTGGGCAATGGCAATCTCTGAATTGATGGTATCTATCTGCTCACGCATTGCAGCAAGCTTATCAACCGCCTGCTTCTCATTGTCCCACTGAGCCTTCCTGGTGTCGAACTCCTCACGCAGCTCCGAAAGCTCTTTCTGCAAATTCTTAAGGCGCTCAATGCTTAAGGAATCATCCTCCTTCTTAAGAGCCGCCTCCTCGATCTGCATCTGCATGATCTTACGGTTCATCTCATCAAGCTCCGCAGGCATTGAATCCATCTCGGTCTTGATAAGCGCACACGCCTCATCCACCAGGTCTATAGCCTTATCCGGAAGGAACCTGTCCGAAATATATCTATTCGAAAGAACCGCAGCGCTCACCAGAGCAGAGTCCATGATCTTAACTCCGTGAAAGACCTCGTACCTCTCCTTAAGGCCCCTCAAAATACTGATGGTATCCTCAACGGTAGGCTCATCCACCATAACCGGCTGGAAACGTCTCTCAAGGGCCGCATCCTTCTCGATGTACTGCCTGTACTCGTTCAGCGTCGTTGCACCGATACAGTGGAGCTCGCCCCTTGCCAGCATAGGCTTAAGCATGTTGCCCGCATCCATTGCGCCGTCGGTCTTACCTGCGCCAACGATCAAATGCAGCTCATCTATGAAAAGAATGATCTCACCATCCGACTGTTTTACATCCTCAAGGACAGCCTTGAGCCTCTCCTCAAACTCGCCCCTGTACTTAGCTCCTGCCACCAGAGCGCCCATATCAAGGGAAAAGATCTTTTTGTCCTTGAGCGCTGTCGGAACATCGCCACTGGCTATTCTCTGAGCAAGTGCTTCTACAACCGCAGTCTTACCAACACCGGGCTCACCGATGAGCACAGGGTTGTTCTTAGTCTTCCTGGACAAAATCCTGATGACATTACGGATCTCAGTATCTCTGCCAATTACCGGATCAAGCTTCTGACGTCTGGCCTTCTCAACCAGCTCTGTTCCGTATTTGTTCAGAGTATCATAGGTAGCCTCCGGATTATCCGTTGTTACGTTTCTGTTGCCACGAACCTCGGACAGCACCTGAAGGAATCTGTTCCTGTCAATTCCGAACTGCGCCAAAAGCTCTTTTACCGCCTTGTTAGGCTTCTTGATGATCGCCATGAACAGATGCTCAACGGAAACATAGGAATCTCCAAGCGCCTTGGCCTCATCCTCAGCGGACAGCAGCGCCTTGTTAAGATCTGCGCCGATATACGGCTGGCCTCCGGATACCTTGGTTCTCTTGCCGATAGCCTCTTCTATCCTCATGATAAAAGACCTTGTGTCGACCCCCATACGCTCTACAAGCTTGGCAATTAAGCTATCCTCAATTGTCATGAGAGAATATAGAAGGTGTTCCTGTTCAATTTCCTGATTGCCGTACTCAACCGCAACCTTCTCACAGTTCTGCACGGCTTCAATTGATTTCTGGGTAAACTTCTGTATATTCATAAACACTCCTCTCCGCAGGCAAAACAAATTTCCTGCTCTGTGTTTGTTGTTCTATTCTTTGTATAACACAAATTAGCACTCTCGTCAAGAGAGTGCTAATCATATTTTTCCATATTTTCGGCATCAGTCAGTCCTTCCCTTTAACCATCGGCACAACAGATCCGCCATAAGGAATAACATAAACCTTCTTGTCCGTAAAATCAACGCCCTTTACAAACTCCGCAGCATCCGTATAAGCCTCCATCCCCATAGGCCCTGTCGTATCCCCGTCAATAGTGGTGAGGATCCTGCACTCACCCTTCCTCAGGTTCTCGACAGTCAGGTAAAAGATAAATCCGCCGATGGTGAAGTCTGCACGAAGAGCCTCATCGAGTCTGCCTTCTTTAAGAGGCGCAAGCCATGCTGTGTAGTCCGGAGCTCCGCACCCTTCCGGGCACTTGCAGAGCCAGAGCATCTGTCCGCCTTCCTTCATGGCCCTCATTCCGTTGAGCATGCCCTTGCAGCCCTGGTACAGGTTCATGTCCTTGGGCGCTCCGCCGCTGCTGACGATGACAATGTCAGCTTCCTCGTCGATCCACTTCTCGTAACACTTCTTTTGGAAAAGACAGCTCTCCTTCCACGCTTCGTACAGGTCTCCGCCAAAGAGTCCGCTGTACCTGCCACTTGTAGCAACCACGATATTGATTCCGTAAGTCACTTCCACCAGAGCCGCAGCTTCGTTCATGTCCTCGTTGATAGGATTATTATCCAAAAGAGCGCATCCAACCCTAGGGTCTGAATGAGCAAGCTTGGGATCCAGCGCCCTCTGATGGTTCTGCCTTATGGTCTGTCTTGAAGCAACTCCCGGAAGGATGTTCTTTCTTCCGCCGCCAAAGCCTGCCATCATGTGATGAACAGTTCCTCCGACCACGATAACTTTCCTGCCAACAACCAAAGGATTGACGCGCACATCTGTGCCTCTTGAAGTCTGTCCGACAAGTACACATTCATCGTCGCAGTCGTGATCAACAACCGTAACATTCCGATACATATAGGAGCCTGCGATTATCTCTTTTTCTTGTTCAGAAGATTTCCTGTGAGTACCAAGTGCGATTAGCACGCAGATATTTTCAAAAGGAACAGCACAAGTATCATGAAGATAATGCCCAAGAAGAGTCACTATATCTCCCTGGTGCATCCAGCTCCTGGTGATGTCTGAAACCACAATCGTAATCTCATCACCGGCAGAAATCTTCTCACGTAGCGGAGCAGAAGCAATCGCTCCATCCTCAATGCATGCTCTGAAAGCCTCATTAACATCCTCTATTTCAGGCATCGGATCCGGGTTCAAAAACTCAATGGACTTCGCACCCTTGATCTCAATATCCACCACTTCAGTTCCGTATTTCAAACTAACAGATTTATCCATAACTTTCTCTCACTCACAAAACAGTTTTAAAAACAACAACAGCCACTATAAGCGTAACCAGCACCAGAACAGTGACCACATCCCTTGCAGCAAACGGATACTCCTTGTAACCGCTCTTATAGCCCCTGAGTTCAAACCCTCTCATCTCAGCAGACATGGCAGATACATCTACCTTCTTAAGACTTGATACCAAAAGAGGCACACACAGCGGTGCAATAAGTCCCAGTTTCCTGAAGATGTTTTTTGTATCAAAGTCCACGCCTCTTGCCTTCTGTGCATCCTGAATGTCGTGGAACTCAGTTGCAAATATCGGCACAAACCTGAATGCAGTAGTAACAATAAACGCATATCTGTAAGGCAGATGGAGCCTCTTAACAAGCGCGTTACACAGATCATTCATCCTTGTGATCGCGAACAACAGCATCAGCGGAAGCATCGCTGCGATAACTCTAAGTGACAAGAGCAGCGCGCTCTTAAGGCCGCCGGTCGTAAACAGCACCACGCCTCCGATCACCAGAAGGGGACTTCCGTCTCTTACGAAAAAGAGCTGTATCACGAACATAATAAGTCCCAGGATCATCAGGTTTCTCGTAAGGAAAAGAGCTCTCTTAAAAAGCCCGGCTGTTGCAGAAATCAAGATCATCGCCACGATAAACAAAACTTCCGCAAAAACATTCTCACACAGTATTGCTGCGATTCCATACATAAAAGCCGCAGCCAGTTTGGTCACGGGATTTAACTTATGAAGAAAGCTATCTCCCGGCACATAGTTCAAAAGATTCATAACGCGCCTCCCTTCTGAGCTTTACCTCGAAGGGCGTCAAGCATCTCTTCAATAGTAAACACATCCTTAAACTCATCCCCAAAGCGAAGCGCCAGCTCAGGAATCTGCGCTGGGAGTACCCTGGCCTTTTTGAGGACGTCGACATTTTTCATCATCTCTTTTGTAGGACCCTGTCCCAGAATCTCGCCGTGGTTGAGTACGATGACACTCTTTGCATAGGACTGAACCAGCTCCATATCATGACTGACCATAAGAACTGTTACACCCTTTTCCACATTGAGCCTTGTGACATAATCCATGATGCGGATACACTCAAGGTAATCAAGTCCTGTCGTAGGCTCATCGAGAATAAGAAGCTCGGGCTCACAGGCGATCACTCCCGCAAGTGCAATCCTCTGTCTCTCTCCGCGACTTCTTGAAAACGGAAACCACTCGGGATCAAGTTTAAAGGTCTCAAGAACCTGCTCTGTGCGCTCTTTGATCCTGTCCTCAGGCCACCCTTGCGCCTTCATGGAAAAAGCTATCTCATCCCTTACAGTATTTTCGCAGATCTGTCTGTCCGGATTCTGGAAAAGAAATCCACAGTCCCTGGCAAGAGTACTGGAAGGGGTCTTCAAAGTGTCTTTTCCGTTAAGATAGACATGTCCCTTGGTGGGATGCAAAAGTCCGTTGGTAAGGCGGCTAATTGTGCTCTTACCTGCACCGTTGGCGCCGATCAGCGCCACAAAATCCCCCTTTTCGATGTGGAAGTTTAAGTCTTTTAAAATAGGTCTTTTCTCGGAGTATCCGAAACTCACATCTTCAAAACGTATCATTCAAGGATCCTCCTGACCATCTTCTCTGCATCATCCACAGTAAGCGTAACCTCACCGTCATATATCTTTTCCCTGATGAGCTCTGCTGAAAGCTCGGTTACCCTTGGCACGTTTATTCCAAGGTCCTTGAAGGTATCGATGGATGCTGCCATATCTCTCGGGGTTCCGTAAAAGGCAACCTTGCCTCTATCAAGAACCATCATATGTTTAACATACTCGCAAAGGAGCATGATCTTTTGCTCGACAATAATTACAGTGATGCCCTTCTCTTTGTTAAGGGCAGTAAGTATCTTAAAGATCTCTCTGCTGCTCTCGGGGTCCAGCTCACCTGTGGGCTCATCCAGAACTATCACTTCAGGTTCAAGCGCAAGCATTGATGCGATTGCAACCTTCTGCTTCTGACCTCCTGAGAGGCTTGAAATCTCGCGGTCACGAAGGTCTTCTATTCCAAGCTCGCGCAAGACTCTGTCTACGCGCTCCCCAATCTCTTCGTGTGGAACGCCGAAGTTCTCAAGTCCGAAAAGTATCTCATCTTCTACAACCGAAGCCACCATCTGTGAGTCGATATCCTGGAAGACCTCTCCGACCTTCCTTGCAAATTCCTCGGCCGGATGTTCAGCAGTATCAACACCGTCAATGGTCACTGCTCCGTAAAAATCCCCCTTTATCTTCTGGGGAATTATTCCGTTTAATGCGAAGGTAAACGTAGTTTTACCGGCACCTGAAGTGCCGGTAATTCCTACGAAATCTCCGTCTGCAATCTCGATGTTAATGTCATCGAGTGCTGCTGTTTTACTGTTCTTATAGACAAAACCTAAATTCTTAACTGAAATCATTCTTCTTCCTTATTTCCCATAACTTTATTAACCGGAATGCTGAGTACTGTAACGATGACCATGTTGAGAAGTGCTGTCACAATAGTTACAATAGCCATGCTTACAAACTGTGCTCCGGGCATCGGCTTAGCATAGGTAAGTGCTGCGAGTCCGACAAATGCGAATCCTGAGATAAGTGTAGCCAGGAATGTGCAAACAACAGGCTTAACATACTTAGGAAGTGCAAGCTTTATAAGCAGGCACATAGCGATTGCTCCAAGTGTCTCAGAGCCAAGTCCAAGCCATGGCATTGATGTTCCGATCTGTGAGATTGCGCCTGATATAAGACCGATAGCTGCTGCCTCTTTGAGGTTAGGCTTGATGATGAAAATAGCCAGGCAGTATGTTGCGATCAGGAAGTTGGGGTGCATGTTACCAAGTGCAATAACTCCCGCAAACATACGAAGAACGATGCCTACCGCCATCATAACTCCAACCAGGATAAGGTTTCTTGTGTTAGCAAGTCCCTTCTTTTCCTCAACCAATACTTCTCTTTTTGCTGTGCTCTGTACGTCCATTTTTAATCCTCCTTGCCGTCATAGGGCTAATAAAATGTGTTGGTACAGGGAGCGCTTTTTTTGTAATAAAAAAGCCTGTCCCTGTATGAAGTTTCATACAAGGACAGGACTGTTATCCTGCGGTGCCACCTTGCTTATCGGATGATCCGATCTCTCATGAGAAAGCCAACACTTCCTCTACTCTGTAACGGGAGTTCCCGTCGAATACTACTAAGGCTATCGCCCTTTCGCTTCGCCCTCAAAAGTCCATTCCTTCATCCATCCACTGCATCCTCTCACCACCGGATACTCTCTGTGAGCTTCAAAAATGAAGTACTCTTCTTTCTCATTGGTTTAGCAAATTGTAGCACTAAAGTGATTGAGCGTCAACCTATTTCGAAAAGAGATATCCATACTTTCTTCTTGTCTGAAGTATTATCTCTTTAACGCGCTCTTTTTCCTGCGTACTGTAATCCGATAAGCCTTTAATGGCCGAATCAACATCTTTTTCCGAGTAGGTAAAAGAGATATTGTTTCCGTACAGTTTCTCTGAAATCTCGAGCTGTTCTTCAAAGGTTTCGCCAAAAGTCTTGGGCCTTACCTGCCCGATCTGTTCATAGACATCCCGTCCCAACGGATAATCCATTTTGGTATCCGAAAGCAGAGCTCCTCCGTTATCAAATATCGGGCATAAGCGGAACTCTTTTCTGTCATTCATAAGAACCGCCATATTGTGAGTGTGCCTGTCCTCATTAAGAAAGAGAGCATCCAAAGTAAGAAGCCTGTTCATGTAAGGGCCGAAATCACTAATGCCGGTAATCCTCTCTGTCTGACCAACGATAAGTCTCAGTCTTTCAGTATGATCTGCAATGCTATAGATCATCTTATTAAGAGAAGTTCCATATGTCTGTAAAAAGAGTCTCTCCAGGGTGATGAGTTTCCATCCGTCGGTAAAGTCCGGGCTTTTACATCCCCTGTATATGTTGCCATTGTATTCTATGGATTCCTGCTCGTAGTCGGTAAACTCTTTTTCATCAAGAGAAGACTTATGCAAAAGAGCTGATACAACGCACTCAGCCAGTCCCTCATAGCCCAGGTTATCGGCCTTGTACCAGAATCCGTCTCTTTCGAATTTCAGCTGGTTTCCCTTAGATGACTTCCGATCTGTAGTTTTAATATCCTCATCAAACAGCTTCACCATATATCATCTCTCTATTCTTATCCAGAAATCATCGTCCGCCATGCGACCCTCAGTCTTTTCTATAATCATGATGGGGTCATAGAACGGTATGTCCAGTTTCTTAAGCTCAAGCTTTAACTTGTCCCTGGTTTCAGGAAAACATCTTGATCTGACAAACTCCTCATATTCCTCATAAGTGGGCTCAGTGTTCACACCCATAGCCCGATACAGCGGATTGGAAATGAAATTGTGAACTTCAACCTTCCGTTCCATCTCATCCACATCAATTATCGAACAGACAAAGCTGTGATACATGTACCATAGTCTCAATTTATATTTTTTCTCAGGCACCAGTATCTTCTGCGGAAGATCATGGTTTTTGATGAGCATGTCTGCAATCAGAGTGATCGGCCCTGTTATCTCATCATCCGAGTACTCCCAGCGCTCTACCGTACGCTTGGATACGCCGACAAACTCGGCAAACTCTTTCTGGGTCATGCCCGTGATCTCCCTTAGCAGTTTGATCTCATCTGAAGTTATCTTGGCAGGAGTTATATATTTTTTCATAGGATGTAATCCTCCTATAAAAATTAAATCACATTTTTGTCGGTAAATCAATGCAATTCAACCGACAAAAATGTGATTTATCTTTCAAATTTCTTTATTTGTATTTATCTCGTTTCATCTCTCAGCGCTGTCTTTGTCTACATCCACAATCTCTGCGTCCACATCAATAGCTTCAGCCTCCTGCTTAGCCGCCTCAAATGCCTTTCCATACTTTCCAAGTCTTGATGCAGTCCAGAGGTTTGATGCACCGTCATATGCAAGAAATCCGCCGATAAGTCTTACTATCAGTTCGTTGGCCTGTGATGCCTTGAAGATAAGTCCTGCACCAAGTCCAACAGTTGCCAGCGCAAATATCAGTGACAGCCACCAAAGGCCGTATTTATATCTCACAAGTGAGAATGTCTGTCCCAGATTTCTAATGCCGCTAAGAAGAATAAAAGCACCAAAGATCTTAGGAATAAAATCCGTGAAAGCAACAGGATTAAGGAAAATCCAAACGCCGACTGCTGCCACTATGATTCCGAAAGCAAAGGAACCGGAATCCACAAAGCCTCTTTCCTTTTTAAAGAAATATGAAAGCACAAACAGTACTCCCACAACAAACAAAAGAGCTGCAAGAATCCTTGCCATAAGCGGAATAACTGCCGGTGCCCATGCTATGAGCACAACGCCGATTGCAATAATAACAAGTGACTGAACAACGTATTCCATCTTCACTTTTCTGAAAAAGTCCTTCACTGTTCTGTGCCTCCTTCATCAGTCTCTTTATCCTCAGCCAGAATGCTGTCCATTAGCTCGTAAATCTCATCTCTACCGGTCTTCTTAAGCGCCGAGTATGGATAAATCCTAAGTTCCTCCGGAAGCCCCAGCCCCTGACGGAGCATGTTCAGATGCTTCTCCATCTGGGAAGGCTTGATCTTATCAGCCTTGGTTGCGATGATGACAGGCTGGAAGCCCTGATGCACGATCCATTTGTACATCTGCACGTCATTTGCAGAAGGGTCGTGCCTTATATCTATCAGCAAAAAGACCCTTCGAAGCTGCCTTGAGGTGTGAAGATAATTCTCGATCATCTTGCCCCACTGCTGCTTGGTCTTCTCGGAAACCCTGGCAAAACCATAGCCCGGAAGATCCACCAGATAGAACTCGCCGTTTATATTATAATAATTGATCGTCTGTGTCTTACCAGGCTCCTGCGATGTCCTTGCGTAATTCTTGCGGTTCATAAGACCGTTTATCAGAGAACTCTTGCCCACATTGGATTTGCCGGCAAACGCAAACTCCGGAAGTGCATTGTCCGGAAGTGTACTGGTTATACCACAGACTGTTTCAAGATTTACATTCTTAATTACCATATATTCATATTTCCTCTCTTAACATACTAACAGTATACCATTTATTTCATGCCCCCGCCTCACGAAGTTGCCAGCATTATCCTGCTCTCCCTCAGCGCCTTAGACTGCTCGTAGTCATACTCAATTGTATTGATATTTGCCCCGGGATATAGCTGGCGCAATTTCTTCAAAACTCCGCGCTCTGCCACGTGACTGACAAGGCAGCCGAAAGGATGAACGATCAGAATCTTGTCATACCCCTGCTCTATCATGTCCATGGCCTCCGCCATCACAAGCCAGCCGTCACCGATGTTGTAGTACTCACTGAGTATCGGTGTAGCCTTCCTTCGCATATCATCAAACAGACCATCCGCGAGAAACCCGTTTTGCATAAGAGCTTTTCTCACCTGCGTCTGCGCCCCAATAAGATAATTCATCACAAATTCATAAGCCTTAAGCATGGCCTTTGACGCACCCTTAAGTTCTGCCGACTTCATTTCAGTATAGACAACATAGGTGCAATAGTTAAGGAACCCTTCCATCCTTGATTCCATATTATTCTCATATAGAAAATCTTCCAAGTGCCTGTTTCCTATGGGAGAGCACTTGATGTAAATCTCTCCGCAGATCCCCACCCTTTTAAGGGTCTTTTCCTCCCGGGAGAACCTTGGAATCACAAGGAAATCGTTTATTATCTCCTGATATTTCTTTTCCCGGAAAAAGAGATTACGGCGGGCGGAAACGTCTTCGGACAAAGCCTTAATCCACTTGTCATAGACTCTCCTTGTGGCTCCCTTCTCCTTCTCATAGGGTCTTATCTGCTGGAAAAGAGCCATCAGAAGATCTGCGTAGCACACCCCTGCCACAGCGCCAAAGAGCATCATCGGCGTTATCTTAAATCCCGGGTGGGACTCCACGCCGGTGAAATTCAGGGAGAGCACCGGAATCCTGTAGCCACTCTTTTTCACACACTGGATGATCAGGTCGTAGTAGTTTCCCGCTCTGCATGCGCCACCTGCCTGAGGTTCCAGAATCGCGACTTTGTTAATGTCTATATCAGGGTTCTTCAGATGCGCCATCAGGTTTCCTATTATATCCATAGCGCATGTGCAATAACTCGGATTTATCAAAGAAAGCATCTCCGCAGGGAAATGCTCATATTCCGGGACAACATCCAGCTTGTATCCGCCAAGAGAAAAAGCCGCACTAAGAAGTTCATTATGATAGTGCAGCATATCTGGCATGTATATGGTATGAGTCTTCCTCATACGTTTTGTAAACAAGGTGTTGTCTTTATTCATCCTTAGTAAAAATATCCCCGGCCATTCTGTATAGCCGGGGATCGTCTTTTGATTATTTCGCCTGTTTGAGCTTCTTGGGCTCCTTGCCTCTTACGATGAGAGGCTGGCTGGTTCCGTCAACACAAGGCTCTGTGATGACGCACTCGCTGATGGTGTCATCTGATGGAATCTCATACATTACATCCATCATTGACTTCTCCATGATAGAACGAAGTCCTCTGGCTCCGGTTTCTCTCTCGTAAGCCATGGCTGCGATCTTCTGTACTGCCTCATCCTCGAAGGTGAGCTTAACGTTGTCGAAGTCAAAGAGCTTCTGGTACTGCTTAACAAGAGCATTCTTGGGCTCTGTAAGGATTCGCACCAAAGCTTCTTTTGAAAGACCCTCAAGAGTTACTGTGATAGGCACACGGCCTACAAACTCAGGGATAAGTCCGAACTTAACAAGATCCTGAGGTGTTACCTCTTTGAGAACCTCTCCGATCTCTCTTTCTGACTTGTCTGCAATCTCAGCGTTAAAGCCGATGGAGTTACGGTCAAGTCTGGCCTCAACGATCTTATCAAGACCATCGAAAGCTCCTCCGCAGATGAAGAGGATGTTGCTGGTGTCGATCTGGATAAGCTCCTGATGTGGATGCTTTCTTCCGCCCTGAGGTGGAACAGATGCAACAGTTCCCTCCACGATCTTAAGAAGTGCCTGCTGAACGCCCTCACCTGATACGTCACGGGTGATTGATACGTTCTCACTCTTCTTGGTTATCTTGTCGATCTCATCGATATAAACAATACCGTACTGAGCTCTCTCAATGTCGTAGTCCGCGTTCTGGATAAGCTTTAAAAGAATGTTCTCAACGTCCTCACCTACATAGCCGGCCTCTGTAAGAGTTGTGGCATCTGCGATGGCGAAAGGAACATTGATGATCTTAGCCAGAGTCTGTGCAAGATAGGTCTTACCTGAACCTGTGGGTCCGATCATGATGATGTTACTCTTCTGAAGTTCAACATCATTCTTGTCATCGCTCTTAGGTGCAAGAACTCTCTTGTAATGGTTGTAAACAGAGACTGCCAGAACCTTCTTGGCTTCCTCCTGACCGATTACATACTCATCAAGGAAGTTCCTGATCTCAACGGGCTTAAGAAGATTGATCTGCTGGTCCTTGGCCTGGGCAGGCTCATCCTCAAACTCTTCCTCAATGATATCCGCACATATGTCTACGCACTCATCGCAGATATAAACACCTGCAGGTCCTGCGATAAGCTTTTTTACCTGATCCTGTGTCTTGTTACAAAAAGAGCACCTGATCTCTCCGGAATTCTTTGCCATAATTTCTCCTTAATTATTTCTTGTCATCCTTCTCTCTTGGACGATTCTCAACGATCTGATCGATGAGTCCGTAGTCGAGAGCTTCCTGAGCATCCATCCAGTTGTCACGCTCAGTATCCTTGCAGATCTCCTCGTAAGGCTTACCTGTGTTGGCTGCAAGCATTCTGTTTAATTTCTCTTTGGTCTTCAGGATATGCTTAGCTGCGATCTCAATCTCGGTAGCCTGTCCCTGTGTTCCGCCAAGTGGCTGATGGATCATGATCTCTGCATTGGGGAGAGCCATTCTCTTGCCTTTAGCTCCGCCTGAAAGAAGGAATGCTCCCATGCTGGCTGCCATACCGATGCAGATTGTGCTGACATCACACTTGATGTAATTCATTGTATCGTAGATAGCCATTCCGGATGTGATCTCTCCTCCGGGGCTGTTGATATACATATGAATGTCCTTGTTGGGATCTTCTGCCTCAAGGAAAAGAAGCTGTGCTACAACAACGCTTGCTGATGTAGAATTTACTTCCTCCCCCAAAAATACGATTCTTTCTTTTAACAGCCTTGAATAGATATCGTAACTTCTCTCTCCACGGCTGGTCTGTTCAATGACATAAGGTATTAAACTCATATTATTACTATTCCTCCAGTCTGCTTAGATTACATTCTAAACCAATGTATATTATACCGCATTTTGTGAACCCTTTACAACTACCACCCCAAAAGCAAAGGGCTCCATCCGCAAAACCTGCGGACAGAGCCCCTAAAATTCGTATTCTTTTACAGTTCTTTATCAGCCGTAAAGAGAAGCAATAGTTGCGCTCATAGCTGTTGAAAGAATGATTGAGAGTACTACTCCGATAGCAACAAAGATAAGCTGTGCCTTAGCCCAGTTTGACTTTGTCTTAGGTGTGCTGCTTCCAAATGCCCAAATGCAAAGCATAATGATGTTTACGCAAGGAATGCATGTAAGCAGAATTGTGAGTGCCCAATCACCAATTGTGATAACAGGCTCTACCTCAGGCTGTCCGTATGTAGGCATCTGCTGTGGTGTCTTATTAAGGTTGTTCATATCATCCATTGTTTTTTCCTCCTCTAAAACAATCCTCTAAAAAATGTCCTTAGTTATTATATATACATAATTGCATGATTGCAAATTTTTTAACGATATATTTTAGTAAATTAAATCGTTAACCAGCTGATTATAGAAAGGCATGATCCGTCCGAATACATTTCCCTCGAAGAACACCATAGGCTCTTTTCCCGGGAAAAGAGCTGTCATCCGCCATATATAAATCCCAATAGTTATAAGGCATACAGCCATCAGAGGATACCTGAGAATCCTTGTACTCTTCCCCTGCACGTGGCGCCTTATAACGAAGGCTACTACAAGTGCCACCCATAACGGGTATGAAGGGTTATACTCAAGCGCCTTTATGGGGTGCAGTGTAATAAGGTTAAAAAGAGCTCTCGTAAGCCCGCATCCCGGGCACGGAAATCCACTCATTATCACCACCGGGCAGAACCTGTGAAATACAAGTTCAGCCAAAACCCACATGATGGCCAGAGCAATTATGGGCGCTCTGTTATCCCACAAATCTTTTATAATCCGCCTAAACACTGTCTTTACCATAGTAATTACAATATACAGCAGACAGGCGCACTTTTCATCAGTTTTTCATGAAGAAGTCATAGATTCTCTTGCGGTAGTCAGGTGCTGTATCAAAAGCTGCATGTCCATAGCCGTTGTACATATAAAGAGCACAATCGGTTCTGTTATCCAGCTTTTCTGCGATCTCCATGGACGCGTCGCTGTCGAGAACCTCATCATCAAACACTCCGATAACCAGTACCGGACATTTGATCTTTTCAATCTCATTAGTCACATCAAAGTCCTTGATGGCTTCAGCCAGGATTGCAAACTTCTCAAGTTCACCCTCTTTAACCGTTTCAGCCACATCATTGAAATAATCCTTGTACTGTTCATAAACTGCCGGAGGATAAACCTCTTTTCCAAAGTTCTGATACAGCTCTTTGGAATCCTTTTCTTTGGCAAGCTCTATCCAGTGATCGATAACTGTACGCTGCTCGGGCTTAACATGAGATGATGTAGAGCCAAGGACAAGCTTTTTAACAAGCTCAGGATATTTAATGGCTATGGCCATCGCGATCATTCCGCCCTGAGATGCGCCAAAGAGATATACATCCTTGAGCCCCAGTTCCTTCATTGCCTTTGCTGTATCATCAGCCATGTCGTATATAGAATAGCCATCGGACACTTCGTATTTTCTGTCAAAAAGATATGTGGTAAAATCACTGCCCATCATGGCATAGCTTGCTTCCACAGCTTCTTTTGCCTTTATGACACTCTGAACACTAAGCCCCGGCAATATTACAAAAGTCCTGCTGCCAAATCCGAACTTGCAATAGCCCATTTCAAAATCATCTGTCCAAACCATTCCTGTTTCTGCCATTTTCTTTCCCTCCTAGGTTTTTAAACTCATATGTCCTTACTTCCTAGTCTTGATGGTATCAAAAGCTCTGTCACAATCGTATCACACATTTTAGCGACAAAAAAAGCGCCACAGACATATCGCCTGTGACGCTCATAAACTCTGTACTATTCAGATTTTGAAGATCAAGCCTCTTCCTCAGTCTTCTTCTTTCTTGTTGTTCTCTTTGGCTTCTCTTCGCCTTCCTCAGCCTCAGCCTTCTTAGCAGTTGTCTTCTTAGCTGCTGTCTTCTTGGGCTTCTCCTCGCCGTCCTCAGCTGCAGCCTTCTTGGCTGTTGTCTTCTTAGCTGCCTTCTTAGCGCCTTCCTTAACGTTCTCTACAAGGAAGTCTGCTGCCTTCTGAACTGCAAGATCGCTCTTGAGCTGCTTCTTCTCAGCATCTGACATCATCTCTTTGAGCTTCTCAACTTCCATTCTGTACTGGTGAGCCATGCTCTCGATCTCAGCATCAACATCAGCATCTGAAACCTCGATCTTCTCAGCCTCAGCAACTGCCTCAAGAACGAGTCTTGACTTGATTCTCTCGATAGCCTGTGGCTTAACCTGCGCGAGCATCTGATCTACTGATCCGCCTGTGTACTGAAGGTACTGATCCATGTTCATACCCTGCATCTGAAGTCTCTGAGCGAACTCATTGACCATCTGTCTCTGCTGGGTCTCGATCATAGCCTCAGGAAGCTCCATCTCAGAGTCCTCGATGACAGCTCTTACAACTGCATCTTCTCTCTTAGCCTTCTCATCAGCTGCCTTCTTCTCCTCAAGCTTCTTCTTAACATCTTCCTTGTACTCAGCTACTGTATCAAAGCCTGCATCTGATGCAAACTCATCGTTGAGCTCAGGAAGCTCTTTTGCTCTGATTGAATTAACTTTGCACTTGAAAGTTGCATCCTTGCCTGCAAGGTTCTCTGCCTGATAGTCCTCAGGGAACTTAACGTTTACATCGCCTTCCTGGCCGATCTCAAATCCAACAAGCTGCTCCTCGAATCCGGGAATGAATGCGCCTGAACCGATTGTAAGAGGATAATCTGTTCCCTTACCGCCGTCAAAAGCAACACTGTCAACAAATCCCTCGAAATCAAGAGATACTGTATCGCCGTCCTTAACTGCTCTGTCAGTAACGTCGATTGATCTTGCGTTCATGTTTCTCTGCTTGTCAATCTCAGCGTCAACCTCGTCATCTGTTACATCGAGGTCCATCTTCTCAACTTCGATTCCCTTATATTTTCCAAGCTTAACAGGTGGCTTAAGTGCTACCTCAGCAGTGAATACGAAATCCTTACCTGCCTCAAGCTCCTCAACATCAATCTTAGGTGAAGATACGACATCCTCGCCGCACTCTTCTACTGCCTTAGGATACTCTTCCTCGATAAGATCGTTGGCAGCATCCTCATAGAATACTCCCTTGCCATACATCTGCTCGATCATCTTGCGAGGAGCCTTACCCTTACGGAATCCAGGAATCTGGATCTTGTTCTTGTTCTTCTGGTATGCTTTCTCAATAGCCTTCTCAAGCTGTTCTGCAGGAACTGTGATCTTAAGCTTGGCCATGTTGTTTTCAAGCTTCTCAACTGTTACGCTCATTTTTGTTTCTCCTTCTATTAATGCTAAATTACCCCTTCTGGGCACAGTCGCTAAAGATTATAACATAACGATACAAAATAATCCACATTTTTTACGAAAACATCCCAAGCCCGAAGACGAGATACAAAAGACCGAGCTCCAAAATCAGCACCAGTCCCATGAATATCGGTACGGCTATGTTGATAACCCTGGTCACTCCTCGATTTCTTTTACCATCAACGAGCTGGTATACGCTGTAGGGAATAGCCCCCAGGATGCCCATTACGGCAAAGGCAGGGAATGTTATGAAGAAAAGAACTATCGAACCCACCTTCACATTCTCCTTCTGTCCGTCAAACCAGGCTCTGAAAAAAGTGTAGGCAAAGCTTATGAAGAACCCAAACACAAGACCTATAAGTCCTGCCCTGAGTGTATTCATCGGATCAAAACGGCCGCGTCCGAAGAACATGCCATCCATACTATCTAACATTCCGAATATCGCAAAGGCTACGGCAAAGTACTTCTGAGTTTTGAATCTGTCTCGTTTCCTTGGTGCATACTGAGGAAGATTGCCGGCGGATTCTTTTGGTCCAAAAAACTTCTCGGCTTCCCTTCTCTGCTCGTTACGCTTAACAGCTTCCTGATATGCCTTCTGCTGTGCTATCTCTGCAGTTGTCATATCAGCACTTCTTGCCTGCAAAAAAGCCACAAGCTCTTCCTTTGTTCCCTCTGTATAGGAATCATTTTTGATGGTAATGATCAGTTTCTTTTCAAGTGAGCAGATAAAATCATAAGCTTCACCTGCATAAAAATTCACTGATTTATTAAGCGGTAAAAAGACATCTTTAAACACGCCTTCTGTTCCTGTTACGGTATACCTTATCTGCTTGTCATCGGCGATAAGGCTGCAGGTCACATCACCGTCAAGATATGAAGGATTCAATATATTCTCGCACCCTATCAGCTCTTTTGCACCTATCTTTGCAAGCTCTTTCTGAGCATCATTTATTACGCTCTCTTCAAGAGAAAATGTATTTTTAATCATTTTTTTGCTCCTATTTCCTTTTTCCAACTCTGCTATTTTACTAGAAAACGTTCAAATGTTAAAGGGGGCCTAGCATTTCGCAAATCAATAATCGCAATACAGAGTATTCATATATATTTAAACATAAAATTTATAAAATTTTTCCTTTCCAAAATGCGCCATTTCCCGTACAAAAGAGTATAATATTTAGTACACGGATTATCAAAATATCATGGAGGCGTGTTATGGCAAAAGAAAAGAAAGCAAATGCATCAAACATCAAGTTTTTCGACAGCATCAAAACCAGACTCATCTCTGTAATGATGCTGGTTGCTATCGTTCCACTGATAGTAGCCATCATTGTAAGTTATGTAACATCAACCAAGAAGGCGACAGCCGACGCAATTGATGCACTGGACTGGCAGGCATGGTACATTGAATCCTCATTCGAGGCCGTTATCCAGAAAAACATCGTTGCAATGCAGGCAATAGCAGCAGCACCTTCCACCAAGACCTTCTATATCAACCCTAATGATCTTACTGCTGCTTCAAAAGCGCAGGCATACTTAAATACCATTGATGCAGCTCTTGGTGACGGAAACATCTCTGTTCTTACCGGTGCTGACGGTATGCAGATCCTTCGTGCATCAGGAAAACTGGTAGATGTATCGCAAAGAGAATATTTCAAGCAGGCTATGGCAGGAAAAACCTATGTATCCGACGTTATAACCTCTGCTTCAACAGGTGCAAGACAAACCACCATCGCAACCCCTGTCTTTGCTGATGACGGAAGCGTAATCGGTATGGTTCAGCGTAACTACAGCATGGATGCTCTTCACGAAATCCTTGCGGCAGAAGCAGAAGATGCTTTTGTTTCCGACAGAGTAGGTATGGTAGCTGCTATGTCAGCAATGGAAATCACACCTGAGAACGAAAAGGACATCGACCTTTCAGGCTCACCATTCATGAGTGATCCCGGAGAAAGTGGCATGTATCAGCAAACAGCAGGTAATGGAGAGTCCATAATCTGCTGGGTTAGATCAGACACTACAGGCTGGGTTATAGCTTGTGCCAAGAGTGTAAAAGAGATCAAGTCAACCGCCACATCAGCTGCCTGGCTTGTAATCATCATCGGTATAATACTTGCAATAGGTGCAGGTATCATCTCATTCTTCATGTCAAGGGCATTTACAGAACCAATCGGTGAAGTTAACGAATCGCTCTCAGCTCTTGCTGACGGTAGATTTAAACCTGTTAAGAAACACCATGACAGAAAAGATGAATTTGGCGGAATGGTAAGAAGTACCAACACCGTTATTGAAAAGCTTGAAGATATTGTATCCCATATCAAGGCATCTGCTTCAGACGTAGGAACCTCTTCAGAGGAACTTTCCGATATGGCCAACCAGATCTCGCAGACTGCTGAGGACGTTTCAAATGCAGTTCAGGAGATCGCATCCGGTGCAACCCAGCAGGCGGACGAGATCCAGAGTGCTTCAGAGAACGTAGGAAGAATCGGAGATGCAGTCGGAGATGTACAGAATTCAACCGGAAGTCTTTCAAGTCTTGCAGACAAGATGAAGGAAGCATCAGAAGTATCCAGCACATCCCTTGCTTCCCTGCAGGATTCCTCATCTGAGATGACAGCCAAGATCGATGAGATTTCAAAGACCATCAGCGCAACTCAGGACGCTGTTACAAATATCAACGACAAAGTTGAAGGAATTGCTTCCATCGCAACACAGACCAACCTCCTCTCACTCAATGCTTCAATTGAGGCTGCAAGAGCAGGCGAGGCAGGAAAAGGATTTGCAGTTGTTGCTGAAGAGATCGGTAAACTTGCTGATGATTCAAAGGCAATGGCAGATGATATCAGAAAAGAGATGGATATCCTTCTCGAGCAGTCCAGAGCAGCCGTTCAGGCAGCAGAGGATGTAAGACAGGGCAACCAGGATCAGCAGATCGCTCTTGGCGAGACCCTCAATGCAGTAAACGGAATGCTGGGCGATATCAGCAGCACCGTAGGCGGCGTACAGCTCATCTCCCAGGGTGCAGATACCTGCGAATCTTCAAAGAACGCAGTAGTAGATACCATGAGTGCACTCTCAGCTATTTCCGAAGAGAACGCAGCTTCTTCAGAAGAGACGGGCGCATCCATGCAGGAGCTTTCAGCTACTGTTACAACTCTTGCAGGTTCAGCAAACAACCTGAAGGAGATTGCAGAACAGCTCAACAACGAGATGGAATTCTTCAAGTCATAAATCTAGTCCAAACACGCTAGTATCATAAAGAAAAGGGCGTACAGTTTTTAGCTGTACGCTCTTTTCTTATTAGTTCTATTCGTCGAGATTTATCAGTCTTTTTCTAGTATTCACTAATGTCCTCACATCTTCATAACTCTCTTAACCCTGATTGTGATAAGGTTTGCAACAAAGCCGATAAGGACTCCTGTTATGGTTCCTATCACCATCAGAAACGGCAGGTAATAAATAAGGCTCTCCGTCTCCAGAACAAGCATGGCCACAATGATCTGACCGATGTTATGGAAAACTCCGCCGAGGACACTTACGCCTGTCACCGAAAGCTTGCCTATCTTTTTGGCTATCAGCATGGCACAGAGAGACAGAGCAGCTCCTGCCAGAGAGTACATCATCATTGAGATGTTTCCAAAGGTAAGTCCCACCAGCACTACTCTTATGAGTGAGAGTGCGATGGCATTTTTCTCACCTACCGTGTAGAGTGCCACCATGACCACCAGATTGGCAAAGCCCACCTTGGCACCCGGTATTCCTATGTTGAGTGGCAGCATGTACTCAATGTATGAGAGCACAAATGCCAGTGCCACAAAAAGCCCCAAAAAGGCTATCCTCTTGTTATTCATTGCAAAACTCCCGGGTGCATCTTAAAATGTCGACCCATCAATTTCATTTTCTTCGCCGCCTTCTATAGTCACCACAACCTTGTTTGGCAGACACACTATCGATTCCTTAGAGTATCTGATGTGGTTGTGCTTGACGCAGATCTGATCGGGACAGGAAGCTTCTGTCACATCGGCGTATCCGTCTGAGATGATCAGGATGTTGTAGGAGCCATCAGGAAGTTCAATCCTCTCGGTCCTGTCCTCTGACAGAGGATAAGTGCCATACACCTCTCCGTCTATGGTCACCACAACATTAGCTGTGTCCTTTGTATTATTCATTTGCCAGATCCTCATTCCGCCTGCGGTCAGCAGTGCTACCACTAAGAGTATCGCAATGAGGATAATATCATTCTTCTTCATTTACTTTACGTACTTTTCCTTAAAATTATCGGAATATATCTTTTCCCCGTCGTGCATGACCCACATGGCTTCCACGTTGTCACGCTCCTTTACAAATGCCATTCCCTCATCAAGGCTCATTGTATAGAGCGCAGTTGAATAGGAATCGGCCTTACCCGAGTCATCTGTGATGACTGAAACAGCTGCGAATTCATCAGAAGGATACAGAGTGTCCGGATCGATGATATGACAATATCTTACGCCGTCGACCTCATAGAATCTCTGATAATCACCGGAGGAGACTACACATTCTCCGTCATTTATGTCCACCATCTCGATGTACTGCTCATCGCTATAAACATCAGGGTTCTGGATGCCGAGCCTGAAGTTCGAACCATCTATTCTTGTACCTATGCAGGAGATGTTTCCCCCAAGGCTCAGAAGGACATTGTTAAGGCCCTTTTCTCTAGCATACTCCATAACTCTCTGGACTGCATAGCCTTTTCCGGTGCTGCCCACATCCAGCGACATTTCAGGGTCGCTTAGATAAACCGTGCTCTTTTCCTTATCAATTATAATACCTGTTATATCAGTGTGGTATGACGCCTCTTTAAGTGCATCTGCATCAGGGAGCTTGGCCCTCTCCGGGTCAGCAATTCCAATCTCCCTCTGTCTGTGCCAGAGAGAAAGCACGGACCCAAGCGCGATATTTACCGCACCATCCGTCTCATAATAGGTATCAATACTAAACTCCAAAAGAGCTATTATCTCAGGATCAACTTCTACAGGCGAAATACCTGCATTATCATTTATTGTCTTTATATTATTAACGCCGGGATAGTCGTTGTAGATATCATAGAGCTGATTGTAGTAGATCAGCCTCTCCTTGATAAGCTGCGCATCCTCAGCGAACTTTTCCTTATCCTTGGCAAAGCCAACAATCTCTGTTCTTGTGTCAAACACATCCAGGAAAGTGGCTGTATATCTTGTCAGTTCTTTTTCTTTGGCAAAAGACCTATAGATCAAAATTCCGGCTATGAGCACAATAAAAAGTATTCCCATAAAAAGCGCCGGCTTTAAATTCTTTATCTTCATGATTTTCCTTAAGCGTAAACTTGGGGGTGCACAATTAAGCACACCCCCACATATTACCTGAACTTACTCACATAACAATATAGCTTTATCACTTTGCAGCTGCTACTGCCTTAGCGATAACACTGTTAAAGTCTGTGATGTGAACTGATACAGAAGCTGCAAGGTCAGCATCAGCTGCACGACCCTCTTCCATAGCTGTTCCGGCAACTTCGTCAGCTGTCTTTCCAACTGTGTAAGCAGCATAAGCAGCAGCCTGCTCATTCCACTCCTTGCCGATAGCAGAAGCCTTCTTCATGCCATAAGCCTCACCGAGCTCATTCTTACTCTTAACATCAGCAGATGTATCAGCTGTGATAGCGCCGTTTGCATCAAAAGTGATCTTAGCCTGAACAGCGTCGATGATGTCACTTGTGATCTTGCCATCTGATCCTACTGTAAGAGCAGAAATTGTTGTATAAGCCTCAGCAGTTCCGTCGCCCTCAGCAGAAGCATCCTCTGAGTTAGAGATCTTTGTTGAAACGCCAAGACCAAGCTTGTCGCCTTCGTGAGCGCCTAAAGCTGTAGCATTGTTTACAGCCTCAACAACTGCAGCCTGGAAACCTGTTACGTGGATTGATACAGAAGCTGCAAGGTCAGCATCGCCTGCATAACCCTCTGAGATAGCCATCCCACTGATATCTGAAGCAGTCTTACCAACAGCCCATGCTGCGAAAGCATCAGCCTGCTCATACCACTCTTTACCGATTGCAGAAGCCTTCTTCATACCATAGTTATCACCGAGCTCTCTCTTTGAAGGATACTCAGCGTTAAGATCTGAAGTGATTGTTCCCTGTGCACTTACACCGATCTCTGTCTGTGCGATATCGATGATGCACTGTGTGATCTTGCCGTTTCCATCAACTGTAACAGCAGCGATTGTTGCGTCAGCCTGAGCCTTTCCGTCTGCATCAGCAGTTGCATCCTCAGAGCTTGAGATTGATACGCTTGTACCAAGTCCTGTCTTAAGCTCTGCTCCTGTAGCTCCTGTAGAACCTGACTGTGAGCCACAGCCTGCAAGCACTACAGCTGAAAGCACTGTAGCGCTTACCAATGAAAGTAATCTCTTTTTCATTTTTCTTCCCTTTCTTTTATAAAACGTTTTATATTAAGGCTGTTTAGCCAAAATATCAGTTAAGGCCTCTATAGGCTCTCTCTAAGATGCCGGCGAGGACTTCTTTTCTCTTGCCCGTAAGTGCAAGCTCATCAAGGATATCGCAGCACCTGTCGTAATAGCTCTTTGCCATCTTGTGGGTGAAGCTTACTCCCTGATGTCTTGCCACTTCCTCTATTACTCTTTCCTTTGACAGGTTCCCACTCTCGGCTACTGACACGAGAGAAGGATCCTGAGCGAGGGCGTGAAGAAACGGCATTGTCATAACGCCGTTTTCGAAGTCTGACTGAACAGGCTTACCCGCCTTGTTCTCTGAGACTTCATAGTCAAGACAGTCATCGGTGAGCTGGAAGATGATTCCTGTATAACGTCCCAGTTTTCTGAAGAGCTTAATGCGCTCCTCATCCTCATCTCCTGCAAGAGCTCCTGCGTGATATGCGCCTTCAAACAGCGCAGCTGTCTTGCCGTCTATGATCGCCAGATATCTAAAGACATCCAGCCTGTAATTTCTGTTGTTGATGTTTTGCCTAAGTTCTCCCAAGGCAACTCTCTCAACATATTTGGAGAAATCAAACTTTTTGTATCTGTCTCTCTCTTCAGCCCTTGAGAGCTGTCTCATGGCAGCGGCAAGAAGATAATCGCCGCAGATGACAGCAGTTCTTTTCCCTGACTTCTTCTGGAGAGTTACAAGACCTCTTCGAAGATCTGCATCATCCATGATGTCGTCATGAATAAGTGTTGCCAGATGAAGGGTTTCTACTGCAGATGCAAAGATCACTGCATCCTTTGGAACCTGCTCTTCTTCCTTCATAGAGCAGGCAAGTGTAGCTGCTGCCCTCATCATTTTGCCCTGAGCCTCTGTAAGATAAGAGGTATAGCCCCTTATGAGTCCGGGAGCTCTTTTTATGATTCCGGATGCTTCCTCCCGGACCATTTCAAAGGCTTTATCATAATCCATGTAAAGATCAGTCATTGTATAAATACCACTTTCTTGCCCAATTAACCTTCTTCCACTTGCTCTTAAGCCATGGCATGAGATAGTAGTCAATTCCGATGGAACGTCCGCCGTTAAACATTACTGCCAGACCTGCGAAGATCATCCAGAAGGTATTGAGGTAAAGACCTGTTGTAGTTACAAACATAGCCTGGAGTACCAGTGAAACTGCTGCTGAAAGGAATGTGAAGCATCCTCCCATAAGTCCGAGGCCGATAAGAATCTGCAGAACAACAATAAAGCCCTGCATAAACATTGTCATTGCATCACTTGAAAGGACCATATTCTCTACAATCCAGTCAACAAAAGGAACCTGAAGCTTGAATGCAAAATCTGAAATGGTTGACTTGGCAAGCTCCGTGCCTGATACAAAGATCATCTCAAAGAGTCCAAGGTTCCAGTCAAAAATTACTGTTCCTGTATTAACTGCAGCAGCGACCTCAGTTGAAGCAGATGCAACAGCGTCTGCCACCTCTGTGGTTGCGGATGAAACTGCATCAACAGCTGCGGGATCGATTCTTCCAAGAAGTGAATCAAACCATGAGTTTGCACCGCCAAAGAAGCCCTCGAGCATTGGCTTTTGGAGCCACCCTTCAACAATCTTCATAACGCCTTCAAATACCCATACAGCTCCGAGCCATACTCTTAAAGGAACCATCATGAAGCTCGGTGTCTTGTTGGAGAAGTGTCCGCCAAGGAAACTTCTGTTATTCCTGATAGTGAAGAACTCATGTGTAAGGTAACTGAATACCTTGGTCCATCCCATAACCTGAATGAAATAGATTATGTTGATGAAGTGCTTGGCAAACATTGCAAAGAATGATGCGAAGTTAATCTGGTGCTTGGCCATTCCACCTCGTGCAACACCGTAGCGACCGCCCACGCATACCATTACGCCGTGGAACTTAGGAGCATAGCTCTCTCTTTCTCCCTCTCCGGTAATGGCAACCATGATGTTCTTAGCTACAGCTGCAGCTGAATGCTCAGCGTTCTCAACCATCTGAGGAACAGGTCTCTCCTCGCCGGGAGCTGTGTAGAGCATGTTGTCACCAATTACATAAACATTCTCATGGTCAACGCTTCTGAGATACTCATCAACTTCGATACGACCTCTTCCGCCGCTCTTAACTTCCTTGGCAATAGAAGCTGTTATCTCTGAGCTCTCGATACCTGCAGTCCAGATAACTGTTCCTGCTACATGCTCAGTTATGTCGTCGCCCTTCTTGAGCTTAATGAAGTTCTCACCAACTCCGACTACCTGTGCGTTCATGACAACGTCAACGCCCATCTTGCGAAGTCTCTTATCTACTTTATTGGAAAGCTTCTCAGGCAGGATCGGAACGGGACGTGAAAGTCCGTCAACATCAACGATGGTTACATCTTCTCTGTCGATGCCAAATCTCTTGCAAAGAATTGGTGTGTACTCTGCCAGCTCACCAACCATCTCTACGCCGGTAAAGCCTGCACCTACAACGTAGAAGCTAAGGAGCTCTTTCTTCCTTGCAGGATCAGTCTCATCTGCAGCCATTCTGAAGCAGTCATGGATCCTGTCGCGAAGCTTGACAGCATCATCATAGGACCAGAGCTTGTAGCTGTACTTCTCAGCTCCCTCAACGCCAAAGTATGTTGGCTTGGAACCTGCTGCCACAACAAGGTAGTCATAGCTGTACTCAGCATTCTTACCCTTGACGGTAGTATTCTCAAAATCAACTCCTGTAACTGTATCAAGAACAACGTTGACCTTTCTGCCATCAAAGATCTGCTTGAGGTTCATCTTGATGCTCTCTTCGCCGACACGGCAAGCAGCTACTTCGTGGAGCTCTGTGAGCATGGTGTGATAAGGATGCTTATCAATAATGGTTATCTCACAGGAGTCCAGTAATTTCTTTTTACGAAGTTTCTTCTCGAGTTTCTTGGTAGCCAGTACGCCTGCGTAGCCGGCACCGATTACAACAATCTTAGTCATAACTATCCTTCCTTTAATACATCCAAATGAAATATTGCTTAATGAGTATCGATATGATAGCATAATTAATTGTGTACGACAATATTTAATCGCAATTTATTTTGCAAAATCTAATTAACGTAAAAACGTTTTTATTAAAACGTCAGTAAACATCTGACTTTGAGGAGATACCAATGATAAAAAAATTTTTGAAGTACGTGGAGATAACCACAAAGATAACCAGTCTGTTCGCATATATTAACACAATGCTTTTTATGATATATGAGAAACAGCCGATAAATACTAAGCTCATGGCTATTTTCTTTATCGCCATGTTCTTATTTGATCTGACAACCACTGCCATCAATAACTACATTGACAGCAAGGATTATCCCGAGATGCTTCCTATTCCAAGAAAGAGCGCATTTATTTCCATTATGGTAATGCTCGGTATCAGTACTGTGCTTGGTCTGTACCTTGCATTTAATACCGGGATCATCGTTCTGCTTCTTGGAGGATTATGTTTCCTTCTCGGAATCTTTTATACCTTTGGCCCGATACCCATCTCCAGGATTCCTCTCGGAGAGGTTATCTCAGGCGTTGCATACGGAATGTTCATTCCTTTTCTTATGATGTATATAAATAATCCGTCTCACTATTTGGCTCTTAGCCTTTCATTTGAGACAATAAACCTCAGCATAAATGTTATGCCTTTTATTTCCTTCTTCCTGTTTTCGCTGGTTACAACCTTTACCACAGCCAACATCATGCTGGCTAACAACACCTGCGATATTGAGAAGGATACTGCGGTAGGAAGACTTACTCTTGCTTACTATATAGGAAGGAAGTGGGCTGTGCGCCTCTATGCACTTCTCTACTACGGAACCTATGTATCAGTTGCGCTTATGGTGATATGCAGATTCCTGCATCCTATAGCCCTGATCTACTTCCTGTCACTCCCACTTGTAATTAAGAACATTCACACCTTTAGGGATGCTCAGATCAAGGAAAAGACCTTTATAACATCCATAAAGAATTTCATCATAATAAACACCTGCTATGGAATTTCCATTTTAGCAGCAATAATTGTAAGCGCTGTTATTTAACTCTGATGGTTATTGCCTTATTGACAACTTCAATTCTGCTTTCTTTATAAGCACCGCCAAACTCACCATCGAGAGTCCATTCCACCTCATCCTCAGAATAGAAGTTAGCCCACCTTACCTGCTTAAAGGTGATGTATGGGTTACCTTCTTCTCTGGTGGCAAGAGCTGTCAGAATCGCATTGAATTCCGCTAGATTCTTGGGAGATCTGATAAGCATGAGCTCCATCTTACCATCGTCCTGATGGATATCCGAATCACCGAACAGATTCATTCCACCCACCGAAGCCGAATTACTTATCGCACCAAAAAGATAATCGCCCTCTTCGCTTATGCCCTCAGCCTCTACCTTCATATGAGTGCTGTAGCCGATGTTCTGCGGAAGCTCTGCAATGGCGCTGATGACATAAGCAGCATAACCAAGAACGTTCTTAAGCTCCTGATCCGTAGCATAGCTCACTTTGGAGAAAGCTCCGAAGGCAGCCACGTAATTAAAGTAGCGCTCTCCAATCCTTCCAACGTCATACGTATACTCTTTTCCCAAAACAGCGATATCTATAGCCTTGGAACGCTGAGCAGGAATACCGAGACCCTTGGCAAAATCATTGGTACTTCCCGCAGGCACATAGGCAAGGACCGGCTTTTGGTCCATGTCCATAATCGCGCTCATGACGTGGTTAAGAGTACCGTCTCCGCCACTGCACAAAACCATATCAATCTTCCCATCATACTGCGAAAGAAGAATTTCCGAGGACAGTTCTGTCCCCGGAATAATCGGATAAACCAGCGGCTCATATCCGTTCTCCGCAAGTTTTTTCACTATGTCGAAGGTATCGTTACCTGCTCTGCCCATTCCGGCAGTCTTGTTGATAAGTACTAAAGCTCTTTTTCTAGTCATTTTCTTGTATAAATCCTGTATGTGTATGTTAAGTCAAAATAAACCTGCTCATCGCTCTCTTCTGTAAGCTCCCATTCCGGCATCTTGTCAAGGTTTGGGAAATAAGCATCTGCTTCATATTCCTTGTCGATGAAGGTCACGATGCACTTGTCACAGTCATCAAGAAACTCCTTATAAACACTGGCTCCTCCGATGATAAATACATCATCCGGATCCTCGTCCTTAATAAGTTCAAGGAGCTCCTCTCTGCTATGTGCGACCTCTGCGTTTCTTACCTCGTAGTCGGGTTTGGTTGAGAGGATGATGTTTCTTCTCTTTGGAAGAACTATCTTCTGAGGAAAGGTCTCAAGAGTCTTTCTTCCGTAGATTATGGTCTTATCAAGGGTCCTTGCCCTGAAGTTGTCCTTCTGATCCGCAGGGATGCTCACCAGGAGCTGTCCCTTATTTCCAATGGCCCAGTTGCTGTCCACTGCTACAATTGCCTGCATTTATATGTCCTCCGTTATTAGATGGCGATCGGTATGTCTTTTAACTGCTCACCTGAAACCTCGTAGCCCTCAAGTGACACATCATTTCTGGTGAACTTGTAGAAGTCCTTGATGTCCGGGTTGAGATGGAACTTGGGCGCCGGAAGGGGCTTTCTCTCAATGAGTTCCTTGATGAGCGGAACATGTCTGTCATAGATGTGAGCATCGGCGATTACGTGCACCAGCTCTCCTACGTTCATGTCGCATACCTGAGCGATCATGTGCACCAGAACAGCATACTGAACAACGTTCCAGTTATTGGCTGCAAGAACGTCCTGTGATCTCTGGTTTAAGATTGCATTAAGTGTTAGCTTATCCTCGCCCTTCTTCTGAGTTACATTGTAGGTCACGCTGTAAGCACAGGGGTAGAGATGCATCTCGTGAAGGTCGGAAAAGACATATGTATTGGTCATGATACGTCTTGAAAAAGGATTGTTCTTGAGGTCATAGATAACCCTGTCCATCTGGTCGAACTCACCCTCTTTGTAAATACTCTTTTGACCGATCTGATAGCCGTAGGCCTTTCCGATAGATCCTGTCTCGTCAGCCCACTCGTCCCAAATGTGGCTGTTGAGGTCATGGATGTTGTTGCTCTTTTGCTGGTAGATCCACAAAACCTCATCAGTTGCGCTCTTAAGAGCTGTCTTTCTCAGAGTCATGATCGGGAACTCTTTAGAAAGGTCATATCTGTTTACAACACCGAATTTCTTGATGGTGTACGCCGGTGTTCCATCCGGCCAGTGTGGTCTTACCTTCTCCCCCTCGGTTGAGGTGCCATTGTCCAGGATATCCCTGCACATGTCGATGAAAATCTCATCCGCTCTTGCCATAGTTACTCCTCCCTTTATTTACTCCATTTATCACACAGCGAATTTATCTGATCTGCGAATTTCGCCTTGTCTTTGTTGGTCATTCCCTCTGCCTTGGCTATGATGCCCATAAGCCTTGCCCCTGCGGCTTTAAGACGGGCATAGACATCGGAAACAAGTGTAGATTCTTTCTTCTTGACCGGAACAGGAATTCCTTCCTTCATGATCTGTCCGGAGATTATGTCAAATTCTGTTCCGCTGTAAGGCGCGTAAGCATCGAACCCGTGCTCGTTTGCAAGACACTTGGCAAATGAGGTGCATACGCTGTCTTCGCCGTGTACAACAAATACCTTCTTAGGTCTCTTTTTAAAGCCTTCTATCCACTCAATAAGGCCGTTGTGATCAGCGTGGCCTGAGAGGCCTTCAAGCTTGGCTATCTCTGCCTTTACGTCGATGGTCTCGCCAAAGAGCTTGACCTGTTCTGCTCCGTCTATGATAGCACGTCCCGTGGTTCCAACGGACTGATATCCTACAAATAAAATAGTGCTCTCTTCTCTCCAGAGGTTGTGCTTAAGGTGATGTCTGATTCTGCCTGCGTCGCACATTCCGGCTGCAGAGATGATAACCTTGGGCTCCGGGTCCTCATTGATGGCCCTGGACTCCTCTGTTGTGATGGACAGATTAAGTCCCGGGAAGGTTATCGGATTTATATGTTTCCTGATGAGTTCAAGCGCCTCATCATCGTAACAATCATACTGATTTCTCTCAAAGATCTCTGTGGCTTCAACCGCCAGAGGGCTGTCAACAAATACTTTGAAATCAGGCTTCGAGGTGACCAGCTGCCCCCTCTTGATAAGTCTTATAAAATACAGCACTTCCTGGGTTCTGCCGATTGCAAAGGAAGGGATCACAACATTTCCTCCCCGGGCAAAGGTCTTGTCCAGAATAGCCGCAAGCTCTTTTACATAATCGGGTCTCTCGCCGGGATGGAGCCTGTCGCCGTAGGTGGATTCCATAACTACGTAGTCGGCCTCTTCCGTCATCTGAGGGTCCTTGATAAGCGGCTGATTCTTGTTTCCTATATCTCCGGAAAAGACAAGCTTCTTCTCCACATTCTTTTCCTGAAGCCAGACTTCGATACTGGAGGAACCAAGAAGGTGACCGATGTCGGTAAACCTGATCTTAATGCCCTCACAAACATTGATCTCAGTACCATAACTGCAGGGAACAAAGCACCTGATGGTATTCTCTGCATCTTCCATGGTATAAGTGGGCTCAATTATGTCGATTTCCTTAGTTCTTTTTCCCTTACGATTTCTCCACTCTGCCTCCTGCATCTGAATGTGGGCACAGTCTCTGAGCATTATGTTGCACAGTTCTGCTGTGGCTTCTGTTGAAAAGATCTTGCCTCTAAAGCCCTTTGCATATAGGAGTGGGAGATTTCCTGAATGATCCACATGAGCATGTGTCAGGAACACGTAATCAATTTCCGGCGCAGATACAGGCAGTGGCACGTTTTCAAAGTAATTCCTGCCCTGCTCCATTCCGTAATCAACTAAGATGTTCTTGCCTGCAGCCTCGATAAAATGACAGCTTCCGGTAACTTCATGGTCAGCACCAATAAACATCAGTTTCATAAGCACTGCCTCCTAAAATCATTATAGTCTTGCTGTTTTCTTTATTATACCATGAAACTTTCATGTAAAAGGCATGGAAAAACCCCTGTGGTTTTGGTAGAATATAAAGGATTGATTATTTTCAATTAAAATAAGGAGATTATGAAAATGTTTAGAACATATGGTAAAAGAGCTGTTGCAACTATTCTTAGTGCCGCAATGCTCGTGACTTTAGCAGCCTGCGGATCAACACCTGAAGGCGGCGATGACAGCGAATCAAGCAGCGGAGTTTCTTTTGAACAGATAACAGATACTGCTACCGAGGAGACCTCTGTAGAAGAGGAGGCACCTGTAGATACTGACGAGCCTTACGTGCTTCCTGAAGGAATGTATTTTTCAGAGCTCACAGGTGAGCCTATCAGCGAGGATATCAAGGACCAGCGCCCTATCGCAGCCATGGTCGACAACGAGATCACTGCTCTTCCTCACTTTGATACAACAAAAGCTGATGTTGTTTATGAGCTCATGAAAAGCACCAAGAACGACAGAATCACAAGACTTATGTGCGTTGTTAAGGACTGGGGATCAATCGACCAGCTCGGAAGCATCCGAAGCACAAGACCTACCAACATCCTTCTTGCTTCAGAGTGGAACGCAATCCTCTGCCACGACGGAGGCCCTTACCACAACGATGCTTACTTTGCTAAGGACTGGGCTAAGGATCACATCTCAGGTTACTTCTCAAGAGTAGACAACGGTAAGTCAAGAGAGTTTACCGAGTACATCTTAAACGGTGACCTTGAGTCAGACATTGAGAGATTTAACATCTCAGCAACTTACAACCAGTATGCAAACGAGGGAAGCCACTTCAATTTCGTTGAATACGGCAAAGAGATCAAGCTCGATGAGAAGTATGACAGATCATACACAGCAAACGGTGTTATTCTTCCTTTCACACACAACTCATCCAAGCTTGTGTACAATGCTGATACAGGTCTTTATGAGTACTATGAGTACGGCGATCAGTACTTTGATGCAGCAAACGAGCAGCCACTTACTTTCAAGAACGTAATCCTTCAGAAATGCTCATTCGCTCAGCTCGATGAGAACGGATACCTTATCTACAACTGCATCGGCTCAGGCGAGTATGCATGGTATCTCACAAACGGTGTAGCTAAAGATTGCACATGGGCCAAGACCAGCGAGACCGGTGTAACCAAGTTCTACGACGAGACAGGCGAAGAACTTCAGATCAACACAGGTAAGACTTACATCGCTCTTGTTCCTGACGACACCTGGGACAAAGTCATCTTCGAGTAAATCATTTAGGAGCATTTATGAGTGGTATTTCAGATGGCATGAAGAAAATAAGCAGTAACACTCTTAAAGTGATTGCATGTCTTGTTATGCTTCTGGACCACTTAACAGCAGGTATAATGCTTCCGGTTGTAAGAGCCGGCCTTTATCCTGATGATATTCCTTTTGAGAAGATCAAGCTTATATACGATATCCTTCGTGGCATCGGCAGAAATTCTTTTCCGATATTCTGCTTTTTGATCGTGGAAGGATTCATTCATACAAAAAGCAGGCTAAGATACGCTCTTAGCCTGTTACTTTTTGGCATAATTTCAGAACCGTTTTTTGATATAACCTTCTTTGCGAAGAAAGAAGTCTTTAACATCAATTTCTTTGAGTGCCTTAGCGCCAACCTTGATCATATCTGGGATAGGTGCAATGTGTATTTCACGCTCCTTATCGGGCTGATTGTTATCTGGGCTGCTGATTTCTTTATTGGCAAGCTTAGAGAGAAGTTTCCTATTCCGCTCTGGGCCTCTTACACTTTAGCCGGACTTGCCTGCGGACTCGGAATATTTGTTGCAGAACGTATTCACAGCGATTACCATGGCTTTGGCGTTGGGCTTATCTTTATCTTCTACTTGCTCAGATACCAGTCCCCTCTCAATTTAGTAGCGGGATATTTGGAGTTGAGTTTCCTAGGCACCGAGTACTATGCTCTTCCTTCTTTTGTGCTTCTTTATTTCTACAACCATAAGAGAGGCAGAAAGATTGGAAATCTGAAGTATTTGTTCTATGCATTTTATCCGGTGCATATTTTCCTGATTTATGTGCTTAGATGTTTGATGTACGGTTGATCCCGTGAGAATCTATGCTGTTTGCGATATGCGTCGTTGATGTATCTTCTGCCGCCCCCTGGTTTCGGGGATTGTAGCATGAAATGCCAAAACGTCAAGAACAAGGCAAGTGGGCAAAAAGCGCCCATTCTTGACGTTTTGGCATTTCATGCGTTTAGGTCACTAAGGGGGCCGGCAGAAGGGAACCTTCCGGGAAGGTATGCGCGCCGAGGCAGGGAAAGCCCCTTGTGCAAGTGTTTGCTTAGGGTATGGCCGGCCAATAGGGTAGATGAATGGGGGAGCAGTGGGGCAGATGACCCGGAGGCGCAGATTTACTGTCCTGAAGGGAAAATTCAGAATATACCGTAACGGGGAAACCGTGATTCAGGGAGTACTACTGTCCTAGAAGAAAAACTTAAAAAATACCGTAATGGAATTTGGGGTGATTCGCGGAGGGTTACTGTCCTGGAGCGAAAACTTAAAATATACCGTAATGGAATTTGATGTGATCCATGGTAGGCTACTGTCCCTGGGCAAAATCTTCATATATACCGTAATGGAATTTGATGTGATCCATGGTAGGCTACTGTCCCTGGGCAAAATCTTCATATATACCGTAATGGAATTTGATGTAATCCATTGTGGGCTACTGTCCCTGAGCAAAAACTTCATATATACCGTAAGGTTGAGCTGAAATGTCCATTAAAATGGACCCCAGAAAGTGGACACGTCATTAAAACTATTTAGGCAGTATTTTTGCAGCAGATTCAAGACGTGGACACGAAATGGGCAGTAAAAAAATATACTTTCCAGGAAATATCTATTACATTTCCGATATGTGGACACAGATTAGGCTGTCTTTGCTGGTATAATGAGCAAAGGGGGGAATCTGTATGAATCCAAAAAGAAAACCAAGCTACACAAGCGAGCAAATCGAAGTGATTGCTCAGAATCCGTATACACATTCTATCACTCCACATAGGATGACGTTTACTCTCGAATTTAAGGAGTTCTTTGTTGATCAGGTGA